>NZ_JBEYKR010000119.1:0-22079 GCF_040703535.1 Streptomyces sp. NPDC007346 | reverse complement strand
CGCGCGGGCCTTCCACCCAGCCGCTGGCGCGCCCCCCCCCCCACGCCAAATGGGGCCAAGGCCACCGCCCCCAACAGCGCCCGGTACAAGTGGCCCCGCGCCCGGGCCCCCCCCCCCCCGCGGTTCGCGCCCCCGCGGGGCCCCCCGGTCGCGGGGGGGGGGTAAGCGCCCGCCCACTTTGACTAGGGGGGGCGGCGGCCCCACCTCGCCCTCGACCACCCACAGGACCCGGGTCACCCCCGCCGTACGGGCGGCGAAGACACCGAACTCCGGCCCTTGTACGTACTCCTCCACCAGAGCGCTGTCCCGGCCGCCGGCCAGGATGCCGGCGACGGCCCGCTCGGCCTCGTCGCGGGTGTCGCAGTACGCCAGCCCGGCGGCGCTCGACGCGTCGCGCGGCTTGACCACGACGGGCAGCCCGAGCCCTTCGGCGGCCTCGCCGCCCTCCTGGGCCGCGCTCACGACCCGCGTGCGCGGCACCGGGACCCCGGCCTCCTGGAGGAGGCGGTGGGTGGCCGCCTTGTCGATGCAGTCCCGGGCCGCCCGCTCCGTGATGCCGTGGTCGAGCTTCAGTTCCTCCCGCAACCTGCCGGCCAGGGGGACAAGACGCTCGACCCCCGTGACGACGGCGTGGATCGGCTGCTGCGCGTGGACCGCGGCCACCTGGCGGGAGACCGAGGCCCAGTCGCCGAAGTCGACCTCCAGGGGGTAGTCGGCGAGCATGACCTGTTCGAGCGTCATGTTCTCCTCGGCGAACACGACGTCGTGGTCGGTCTCCTCCTGGAGCCGCTGAACGGTACGCCGACCGCCGAGCACGAGAATGCGCGTGGACAAGGGTCCATCACCTACCGGATGTCTGGCTCGACACGGAGTCGGAGCGAGTCGAAGAGGGAGTGGTACGTGGACTCCAGCTCCGCCGGGTCCTCGCCGTACACCACGATGCGGCCGTAGCTGCCGCCTTCGGGGTCGTCGACGCCGCGGACGCTGTCGCCTGGTTCGACGTCGAGCCAGACGCCGGGGGCGTCGAGGCCCCGGAGGTCGTAGTCGATCCGGCCCGGACGGTCGAAGCCGACACATCGGTACAGCACATGGCCGGCCGTGGGCGGCCTGCGTGTGATCGGCCGTCCCAGCGCGATCTCGGCGGCGGCGCGCGTGAGATCGATCCCGCTGACCCGCTCGGTGGCGGCGCACAGCTGCCCGCCGGGCGGCCGGGCGGCGACGTCGACGAGGACGGGCCCGTCGGCCGTCAGCCTCACCTGGATGTGGGAGACGCCGTGGTCGAAGCCGAGTACGGCCAGGGCCCGGACGCAGAACGCCTTCAGCTCCGACTCCCGGGCCGGACCGAGACCGCTGGGGTGGTCGTAACCGGTCTCCGCCCGCCCCGGTCCCGGCCCCGTGTGCTGGGCCAGCACGCTCACGGTCTCGGTGACCCCGTCGACGGTGAGGCACTGCACGGCGTACTCGGGCCCGTCGGTGAACTTCTCGACGACGAGCGCGGCGGGCCCCAGAAGCTCCGACGCCCGCTTGACCTCGTTCAGATCGCGGCAGAGCAGTCGGCCCCGGCCGACCGACCTCCGCACCACGACGGGCAGCCCCAGCCTCCGGGCCGAGGCACGGGCGTCGGCGGGATCGGCGACCGCCAGGAAGTCGGGCGTCCGTACGCCGCCGGCGGCCAGCGTCATCCGAAGGCGCGCCTTGTCGTGGCAGGCCAGGGCGGCCGGGAGGTCGAGTCCGCGCACGCCGATCCGGGCGGCCAGATAGGCGGCCAGCGGCAGATGCGCGTCGTACACGCTGAACACCGCTTCGAGCGGCCGGTCGGCGTGGTTGCGGCGCAGCGCGCTCTCCACCGCGGCCCAGTCGCTCAGGTCGATGTCGAGGGGCACGTCGACCCGGCAGGCCAGCTCCAGCGGCGTGGGGTCGTCGAGCAGGACGGTGTGGACGTCGAGGGCGTCGAGAACGTCCACGACGCGGCGCCCGGAGAGACAGGCCACACCGGGCCGGACGTCGGCGGTCATCAGCAGCACCGCCTGGCCATGTCGAGTTGCTCCTCGGGGCCCTGGCAGCGCCGCTCCAGGCGCAGGCAGGACGCGTGCAGGGCGGCCCGCTCCGCGCGGTCGGCCGCGTTCAGCGCCAGGTGGAGCGGCATGGGGTGGGCGCCGAGCTTGCGCTTCTCCATCCCGTTGGAGCGGCCGAGGTCGACCGTGGTGACGTCCGTGGCGACGGCGCTCTCGACGATGCGGCCGGCCATCGCCCGGTAGGGGACGAAGGAGGGCAGGAGCCCGGTGTCCAGGCCGGCCAGCCACATCGACCAGTGGGGGCCGAACTGCCAGCCGGCGAAGACGCCGACGGTGTGTCCGGCGCCGTCGACGGCGGTGATGGACCGCTCGAACGGTGCCAGCCTGGCCCGCATCGCCCGGAGGAACGCGGCGGGCAGGACGTCGGTGGGGGTGTCACGGTCCCGGAGAAGGGAGTGGATCAGACGGATCGTCGTATCGGTGTCCGCGGGCTGGTCGCGTACGGTGTGGTCGCGCGCCGCGATCCTGCGTTCCCTGGCGAGCTTGCGGCGGCGAGGCCCCTCGGCGAAGGTCCAGTACTCCCCGACCGACTCCACGTCGGTGGCGCAGCGGTAGGAGGTGGTGATGTGGGCCGTGGCGAAGCCCTGCCGCATCAGCCGTCCGCCGAGCCGGTCCGCCGGCGCGTTGGCCACACCCCAGACCCGGGCTCCGGCCGAGTGGGCCGCCTCCCCCAGAGCGCGCAGCAGTGCGTCCACGGCACCGTCGTGGCCGGGCGCGGCCAACGGGCCGCCGTCCAGCGCGGCGAGGCTGTGGGCCAGCAGGACCGGGCCCGTGGGCGGGAAGTCGCCCAGCTCGACGAGGTAGGTCAGGCGCGGACAGTCGT
Organism: Streptomyces sp. NPDC007346; assembly: GCF_040703535.1. Classification (NCBI taxonomy): domain Bacteria; kingdom Bacillati; phylum Actinomycetota; class Actinomycetes; order Kitasatosporales; family Streptomycetaceae; genus Streptomyces; species Streptomyces sp. NPDC007346. The sequence goes on along the minus strand of NZ_JBEYKR010000119.1, from coordinate 19,181 downwards.
GCACCAGGTAGGCGGGGCAGACCGCGACCAGCTCGTCACCCTGGTAGGCGGCGAGGTGGCGGGGCTCAAACTCTCCGGGCGGGGCGTCCTCGAACGCGGCGAGCCACTGCCACGTGTGGAAGACGCTTCCGGCCGCCAGGCCGACGACCCGGTTCCAGGCGTCGGCGTCGGCGTCGTGGATCGTGGACAGGGTCTCGATCCGGTGCTGTCCGGTCCGGTGGCCGGCCAGGTCGGTGACGGTCATCGGATCCACCTCAGCAGCACGACTTGAATTCACGGCTGTCCGTCGCGGCCGGATCGAGGCCGTCGCCGAACACCACCTGGAGGTCCAGGGCCCGGCGCACACCGCGCTCCGCCCGGTCGAGCGCGTCGGCGCTCTCGCCGTAGACGACGATGCGTCCGTAGACACCGCCCTGGGGGTCTTCCTTGGCCCGTACGGTCTCGCCGGGTGCGATCTCCAGCTCGACGATGGGCCTGCCGGGGCCTTCCCCGTCCGGCACGAACGCGTCGTAGAGCACCGTTCCCGGCTCGTCGAAGACGATGCTGGTGTAGCGGGCGAAGGCCACGGTGGGACCGGGCCGGGCCGGTCCCAGGCCCAGTGCCTGACGGGTGACGGCCTCCACCATGTCGATGCCGCTGACGGCGGTGGTCATCTCCACCAGCCGTCCGCCGGGTCTGCGGGCGTTGACCTCGATGACGCGGAACCCGTCGGCGCCGCGCCGGACCTGCGTATGGCTGATCCAGTCCCGCAGACCGAGCGCGTCGAGCGTGTCCCGCAGGAGCTGTTCCAGCTCCTCGTGGTGGGCCGCCGTCAGGCCGCTCGGATGCTCGTAGCCCAGCTCCACGAAGACGGGCGGCGGGGTCGTACGCTGCCGGAAGACGCTCAGGAGCTGGGTGGTTCCGCCGTGTGTGAGGGTCTGTACGGCGTACTCGGGGCCGTCGACGTACTCCTCGATCAGCGCCCCCGGCAGGCCGTCGGGGAGGAAGCCGCCCAGCGCGCCGAAGGCGGCGCGCACCTCGGCCTCCCCAGGGCAGCACCGGACGCCGAAGGCCCCCGCGCCGTCCCGGGGTTTCACCACCACGGGGTAGCCGATGCGCGATGCGGCCGCCACCGCCTCGTCCTCACTCGTGGCGAGTGCGAAGCGCGGTACGGGCAGGCCGGCCGCTTCGAGCACGGTGCGCGTGCGCCACTTGTCCCGGCAGTTCGCCGCCGCCGCTTCGTCCAGGCCGGGCGAGGCGGGGGTGAGCAGGCGGCCGAGGTGCGCCATCAGCGGCAGGCGCGGTTCGGTGTGCGTCAGTACCGCCGCGGGCCGCTCGCCCCCGAGCTCGTCGCGGATCGCGTCCGCCACCGCGTCCCAGTCGTTGAGGTCGATGTCCACGTGGGCGTCGACCCAGGGCATGCAGTGCCACGGAATCCGTTCGTCCAGGAGCACGACCCGGTGTCCGAGCTCCCTGACGACGCTGAACTCGCGCTCGCTGCGGCCACCGAGCATCACGACGGAGCCGGTCGCGGGGGTGGAGGGTTCAGGCACGGCCGATGTCCTTCGTCGAGGTGGGCGGGCTGGGGGGGGCTGCGGCCGTCCCTGGGGTGGAGCGGCCGGCCTCGTTCAGCAGCAGGTGTTGGCCTTCTTCGCGGCTGCCGCGACCGCCTGTACCGCCGGGCGCTGGAGCTCGTCCAGCTTCATCGCCTCGACGATGCCGGCGATCTGGCCTATCTCCTCGTTCTTGAGGCCGAGCTTCTTGGCGGCGGCGAGGAAGGAGCGAACCGTTTCCTCACGGTCCTGCATCAGGGCCGCGCAGAGGGCGACGGCGGCACGGGTCCTGGGTTCGAGGGCGTCGTGGTCGAAGACGGCGCCGAAGAACTCCTGGTAGCTCTTGGAGAAGGCGGCGTGGTGCTCGCCGACGCTCGGGGCGAGCTGGATGAGCTGGGTCGACACGGACTGCTGGGGCGTGGTCGCCATGGGAGGGCTCCTCGGGGTGAAGGGGAGGGTCGGTGGTTCAGCCGTGGGCGGCGAGATGACGGATGGTGGCCAGCGTGAGCTGCCCCGCCTTGCGCAGGGCGTCGGCCTCGATCCGTTCCGGGCTGTCGAGGGGTGAGTGGTAGTGCGCCGCTCCCAGCCCGACACCCGCCGAGGGAAGACCCGCGGCCGCGTAGCGGCGGTTGTCCGATGCGACGGGTGCGGCGTAGAGGGGGATGCCCAGCTGCCGCCCGGACGCGTCGAGCGCCGCGATGAGGTCGTCGGGCGGCGGGTCGGCCGGCCCCAGTTCGACGGCCACCTTGCCGTTGAACTTGCCGGCCATGTCGATGTTGAGAACATCGGGCCGCAGCTCGCGCTCGCGCAGCTGCCGGGCGTGATGCCCCGATCCCAGGGTGCCCATCTCCTCGCCGTCCAGGAGGGCGAAGATCACGGGCCGGCCCAGCGGTTCGGCCCGGCTCAGGACGCGGGCCGTCTCGCAGAGCACGGCGGCACCGCTGGCGTTGTCCCCGGCGCACGGGAAGTGCAGCTCGGGGTCGGACCCGACCCCGTCGTAGTGGGCCGACAGGAGGATGGGGCGGGCGTCGGGAGCGCGGCCCGGGAGCGTCGCGACGATGTTGGTGCCGACGGCGGGCGCGCGCTCCAGCGGTACGTGGGCGGTGAGGGTCCCGCCCGTGACGGCGTCGAGGAGGTCCGGCAGGAGGGCGACGACCGGCAGTTGTACGGGCGGTGGGCCCTGGACCCGTTTGGTGAGGTACCCGGAGGCGTCGGCGTGCTGAGCCACCAGCATGCCCACCGCGCCGCGTGCCGCCAGCTCGTCGGCGAGTTCCGCGAAGTCGGGGCCCTGGGAGGATCCGCGCACGACGGCCCACCGGCCGGGCCCGGCATCCGCCGAGGCGACGGCCGAGACCGGCGCCGGCATCGGGGCGGAGCGGGGGTGCTCGGCGAACTCGGCACGGTGGACGAGTTCGCGGACGTACCCCGGTCCCTGCACACCGCAGTACGGCGGCGCCGACAGGCGCAGCACCCCGCTGATGGCGAAGTGCTCCAGGGCGGGCGGGAGACCGCTGCCGGTCAGCTCCGACACCAGGAACCCGACGGCGCGGTCGTGGCCGTCGCTGCCCGGTGCGCGGCCGGTCATCTCCGGGACGCACAGGGCGCGGAGCGTGGCGAGGGCACGTTCGGTGTCGAAGGTGTCCCCCGGCTCGTGCGCCGTGGCGGGCCCGTGGTCGTGTGCCGTTCCGGTCATGGGGAGGGTGCCCCCCTCAGCCCGTGGCCGCTGGGTCACCGCAGCAGCTGCTGGGTGCCTCCGAGGCGGCGGGCTCGCCGCAGCAGCTGCCGTGCTCGGCCTTCGGCCCGCTCGCGGGCTCGCCGCAGCAACCGCCGCCTTGGCCTCCGGGAACCGCGCCCGTGGCGTCGGCGGGCTCACCGCAGCAGCCACCGGTGGTGGCCGCCGCGGCCAGGAGCGGTTCCGTGATGAAGCCACCGAGGGGCCTCTGCTCAGATGCGTCGGACGGATCGCTGCTCATGTCCGCTGCCCTCCGGTCATTGATTCGATTGACGCTTACTTAAACAAGTATCGAATCAGTGTGATCGTCGTGTCAATGGCAGCGGCCGGGTTCACTCCCCCGCGGCCACCGGACCACGTTCCCGCACCCCGGCGCGTACGCCGACGGCCGCCAGGAACGCCCTGATGAGCGGGTGGAGGTCGGTCGGCGTGGACGACAGTTCGGGCTGGAACAGGCTGCCGATGAAGAAGGGGTGGTCGGGCAGTTCGACGGCCCTGGGCGCCTTCTCCGCGTCCCAGCCGCTGATCCGGAGCGCACCGGACCGCAGCTCGTCCTCGTAGACCGGGTTGAGGCCGTACTTGCAGTGGTAGGTCTCGACCGCCGACTCACGCCCCGGATAGACGGAGGCGAGCCGGCTGTCGGCGGCGAAGTGGAGCGGCGCGGTCTCCCCCACGAGGGAGCAGGCCAGCGGGACGATGAGCGGGGTCGTGGCATCCGCGTCGTACTGGACGTCCTCCGCGTCCCTGATCCCCAGGACGTTGCGGCTGTACTCGATGAGCGCGTGCTGGAAGCCGCCGCACGTACCCAGGTAGGGGATGCCCGCCGTACGGGCCGTGCGGATGGCCAGCAGGGCGCCGGCCTGGCTCACGTAGGGGGAGCCGGGCACCACCCAGATCCCGTCGTAGGCGCCGACGGCGTCGGTCACCGCCGCGCTGGGAAGCCAGTCGACCTCCACGCCGAAGTGCGGGACCAGTTCGTCGAACCTGGCGTGAGCGGGTACGCGGTCGCTGCGGTCACCGACGAGGGCGAGTCTCGGCCGGGAAGTCATCAACGTGCCTCCTTTGGTGGCGGAATTGGGCGTGTGCGGGTGGCCTCTCCGTGCCGCGGACGCGCCGTCACCACAGCGCGCGGCCGGTCATGGCGGACGTCGGGCCGAGCCCGAGGAGCGACAGCACGCTGGGGGCGATGTCGGCGAGCGTGGCGCCCCCGGCCGGGCGCTCCACCCGGTGGCCCTCCGCCGGGACCAGCACGGCGGGCACGGGGTTGGTGGTGTGACCGCCGTAGGGCCGGCGGATGCCGCCCGAGTCGGTGAGCATCTTCTCCGCGTTGCCGTGGTCACCGACCAGGAGAACCCAGCGTCCCGTCTCCCTCGCGACACGGCACAGGGTCTCCACGGCGCGGTCGGTGTGTTCGGCGGCCCGGACGGTGGCCGCGTAGTCTCCGGTGTGGCCGACCACGTCGATGTTGGCGAGGTTGGCGACCACCAGCGGCACGTCCTCGCGCCGGGCGGCCGAGCAGACGGCCTCGGTGACCCGGCCGATACTCATCTCCGGGGCGGCCCGGTGGTCCGGCGGTGTGGCGCCGGAGATCCTGACGTGCTCCTCCACCGGCGCCACGGTGGCGTCCCGGCCGTTGAGGTAGTATGTCACGTGCTCGAACTTCTCGGCCTCCGCGATACGCACCGACCGCAGGCCGCTCTCCGCGAGCCGGTCGGCCAGCCCTCCCCCGGCGTCGGCCCGGTGGACCAGCGCGGGTATGGCCGCGTCGGTGTCGTACTGGGCCAGGCTGAGGAAGGTCACGTCCCGGCCCGCCAGATCGCGGTGGAGGTGGTCGGCGAGCTGCTGGACGCGGTCGCTGCGGAAGTTGGTGAACAGGACGACGTCGCCGTCCCGGACCGGGCCGACCGGCCCGCCGTCACCACCGGTGACGACGCTGGGCTCCACCCACTCCTCGCCGCGTCCGGTCGTCGTCAGGGCTTCCTTCGGCTCGCCGATCGGGTGGCCCGCGCCGTCGGCGATGGCGCGGGCCGCCCGCTCGGTCAGCGAGAGGTCGCCGCTCTTGTCCAGGGCGTAACCGCGGCCGGTGACGGTGGCGATCCTCCCGATGCCCGCCTCGGCGGCATACCCCTCGACGGTTTCGAGATAGGTGGCGGCCGTGCCGTCCGCCACGTCCCGGCCGTCGGTGATCGCGTGGATCCTGACCTCGGGGACCGTGAACAGGGCGGCGATACGCAGCAGTTCGCGCAGATGGTGCACGTTGGCGTGGATCATGCCGTCGGATGTCAGACCGATGAGGTGGAGCGAGCCGCCGGTGCGTGCGGCGCCCGTGAGCGCGGCGCCCAGGGTCTCGTCCGACCGCAGGCCGCCGCCGCTGATCCGCTCCTCGACCAGGACGCTGTCGTAGGGGACGGGCCGTCCCGCCCCGATGACGATGTGCCCGATCTCGGAGTTGCCGACCGTTCCGGGCAGCAGGCCGACGGCGCTCCCCGACGCCTCCGCGAGGACGGCGGCAGGGGTGGCGAGCAGCCGGTCGAGGCAGGGGGTGTCGGCCGCCGCGAGGGCGTTGCCCTCGCCCGGCTCCGCGTGCCCCCATCCGTCGAGCACCAGCAGGATGCCCGGTCGCGCCGCGCTCACAGGGTGCTGGTGGTCGGGCCGGCGAGGGTGTCCAGCTTCTGCCAGAAGGACGGGAAGGACTTCGCGACGCACCCCGGGTCCTTGATCACCACCCCTGGCGTACGCAGTCCGGCGACGGCGAAGCACATGGCGATGCGGTGGTCGTCGTAGGTGTCGATGACGGCTCCGTGGGGGGTGCCGCCGGTGATGGTCAGCGCGTCGGCGTGCTCCTCGACGGTGATGCCCATCTTGCGCAGTTCGGTGGCGACGGCGGCGATCCGGTCGCATTCCTTGATCCGCAGGCTGGCGATGTTGCTGATGTGCGTGGTGCCCTCGGCGAAGGCCGCCACGACGGCGAGCGTCGGCACCACGTCCGGCATCGTCTCCATGTCGATGTCGATGCCGCGCAGTTCGCCTCCGGTCAGGGTGATGGAGTCGTCGGTGATGTCCGCCGTGCATCCCATCCGGGTCAGGGCGGCGACCAGGCCGACGTCCCCCTGGTGCGACCCCGTGCCGATGCCGGGAATGGTGACGGTCCCGCCGAGGACGGCGGCAGCGGCGAGGAAGTAGGACATGCCGGAGGCGTCGGGTTCCACCTGGACCGTTCCGCCGCGCAGCTTCTGGCCGGCGGCGACGGCGAACCGGGTGTAGCCGTCCCGCTCGACGACGACGCCCATCTCCGCGAGGGCCGCGACCGTCATCTCGACGTACGGCTTGGAGACCAGTTCGTCGACGACGTGGATCTCGGTGTCCCGCTCGGCGCGCGTGGCGTTGATCAGCAGGCTGGAGGTGAACTGCGAGCTGACCGCCCCGCTGATGCGCGTCGAGCCACCGCGGAAGCTGGGACCGGTGACCCGGACCGGCGGGCTGCCGTTGCCCCGTACGGCCTCGGCCGTCACTCCGAGGCCCGGCAGCGCTTCGAGCAGGGAGCCCATGGGCCGCTCCTGCATGCGCGGGGTGCCGGTGAGGACGGTGGTGCCCTCGGCGTGCCCGGCCATGGCGATGAGGATACGGATCGGGGTGCCGGCCGCGCCGACGTACACGTCCTCCTCCGGGGCGCGCATGACGCGGCCGGTCGGTGTGACGGTGATCCGCTCCGCGGCCGCGTCGACCTCCGCCTCGACGTGCCCGAACCGGGTCAGCGCGTCGGCGAGGTACCTGGTGTCGTCGCAGACGAGAGCCCCTTCGATGACGGTCGGCTCGCCCGAGAGCGCCGCGAGGGCGAGGTAGCGGTTGGAGTAGCTCTTGGAGCCCAGGACCTGGACGGTCTTGTGGAAGGCGCTCAACGGCCGGATCGTGACGCTCTCGGCCTTCAGTCGCGGATCGGTCTCGGCAGGACTCAACGCGTCTCCCCATGGTCGTTGGCGTCTGACGCCAGTGGTGATCGGGAAGAGCCTGCGGTGCCGCGCCCGGTGAGGAAAGTTCCCGGAGAGGCAGCAAGTTGCCCGGCAACTACCTGTCGCCTCCGCACCATCGACCGATTTCGGTCACCCAACTCGCCCCCGACCGTGCTAACTTCAGAACATTCGAAGCACCAGCACATCTGGGGGGACGGATGTCGCAGCCGCTGGGACTCGACGAGCTGACACACGCGGTCTACCGCTTCGCACTCGGCCGGCCGGGCTGCTCCCCGGAGGACCTGTTCGGCGGTGTCGACGCACCCCCGGACGACGTCCGGCGGAGCGTCGACCGCCTCCTGGAACTCTCCCTGCTCCGCCCCCTGGCCGGAACGCTCGTCCCGGCGAGGCCCTCTCTCGCCCTGCGGACCCTGCTCCAGCAGCGGCAGGCCGAGATCATGAGCAAGCAGCAGGAGTTCGCGGACATCAAGGAGGCCGTCGACCGGCTCGCCGAGGAGTACGAGGTCGCTCAGCCGTCGACGTCGCACTCCGGCTGGGAGCGCCTGGAGTCACAGGCCGCGGTACTGGCCCGTATGGAGCGGCTCGCCGGCAGGGCGACGGTCGGGTGCATGTCCCTGCTGCCCACGGAGACCGTCGGCGAGGAGGCCCTGCTCGCGCGGCGCCCTCTCGACCAGCACATGCTGGAGCGCGGCCTCTCCGTCTGGAACATCCATCTGGAGAGCGTGTACAACGACCGTTCCGCCCTCGGCTACGCCCGCCGGCTGGTGCGCGAGGGGGGACGCGTGGGGACGGTGCCGACGCTGCCGATGTGGCTCGTCGTCTACGACCGCGCGACCGCTCTGGTGCCCATCGACCCCAGGAATCCGGCGGCGGGGGCCGTCCAGGTCAGCGGGGCGGGGTTCCTGGCGGGCCTCGTGGCGCTCTTCGAGCGGCTCTGCGAGACCATGAGGCCGCTGGACTCGCTGTGCGGCGGTGCGCAGGACCAGCCCACCCCCATGGAGAAGGAGATCCTCCGCCTGATGAGCCAGGGGCTGACCGACGACGCCGTACGGAAGAAGCTCGGAGTGGGTCTGCGCACCGCCCGCCGCATGATCGCGGACCTGATGGAGCGCCTGGACGCCCGCAGCAGGTTCGAGGCCGGGGCCAACGCCGTCGACCGCGGCTGGCTCAGCCCGTGCGCCTGCGGCAGCGACCGCCCCGCGCCGTCCCGGGAGGCACAGCCGTCCGCGTCGCTCGCCCCGGGGTCGCCGCGCATCGTGTCGCCCATCTGAGGGCCGCGCTCGCTCGCCGCGGCCGGGGGCGGCGGGCGGAGGGGCCCTGTCCCGGGCCGGCGGCTGTCGTCGTACGGCCCTGCCTCCTCCGGAAGGGGTGGTGGAGGCAGGGCCCCGGTGCCCGGCGGGGTGGACTCGTCGAAGGGGCCCGCCGGGCCGGTCGAAGGGGTCAGGAAGGGTTCTTGGTGACCCGGCAGGCGAAGCACTTGTACGCCTGCTGTCCGGAGAGGTTGTCGTAGAACCGGTCGTCGACAAGGGTGTTCACGGCCTCGTACCGGGTGCCGCCGAGCTCTTCGGCGAGATGCTGGGCCGGGCCGAAGGTGTTGGGGATGAACACGGTGTCCTCGCGGATGCCGGGCCAGTACAGAGCCGTGGCCGTGACCTTGCCGCGCGGGCTCTCCACGACGACCTCGTCGCGGTCGTCGACGCCCAGCCGCCGGGCGGTGTCCGGGTGGATCTGCAGGAAGCGGATCCCGTTGAGCCGCGCGCCGGTGGGTGTCCAGTGGGTGACCGTGGCGAAGTGGGCCACGCCGGGCCGCCCGGTCATCCCCATCAGGGGGTATCTGCGGTGCACGTCCCCGTCGCCTTTGACGCCCAGCCTCACGGGGTGGGTGAGGGCCTGGGGGTTGACGGGGTTGGTGACGAAACGCTTCTCGTACGCGACCGTCGGGTGCGCGCCCGTCACTTCGGGGTGCGTGTAGAAGTCCGGCAGGGCCCGGTGGCCGGCGACGGCGAGCCCGTGGTCGAGGGCGCGGGTGTAGATCTCGATCTTGCCGCTGGGGGTGAGGAACCTCTGCCCCGGAGCGCCGCCGAGCGATGCCGCGGCCGCGTACCAGGACGGATGGTCCTGGTAGAGGGCGCTGACGCCGGGGTGGCGCGGCGTGGGGCAGGGCCAGCGCAGGGGCTCGGTCCGCTCGCGCATGCGCGCTTCCGTCATCCCGCCCATGCCCGGGGTGTTCCTGACGAACTCGGCCCACAGGACGGAGTAGTCCTTCCAGGCGCGCGGAAACGCGTCGGCCCAGTAGGCGGAGCCCTTTCGCCTGTCGTTGCGGCCCAGAGCGTGGGCGAGGTCGATCCAGATCTCCCAGTCCGGCCGTGACTCGCCGCAGCGGGGCACGGCGGCCTGCTGCCAGCGGATCGCCCGGTCGTCGCGCCGCATGTAGACCCCGTGGTACTCGAGCGGGGAGCTCACCGGCAGCACGACGTCCGCGTAGTAGGCGGCCTCCTCCATGAACAGGCCCGTGTAGACGTAGAGGTCCAGCCGGCGGTAGGCCTCCTGGACCTTGCCCGTGTTGGCCGAGGAGACGAGCGGGTTCCCTTGCGTGATGAGGGCTTTGAGGCGGTAGGGCCGGCCGGTGAGTACGGCCTCGGCGAAGTGGTCGGGGCCGACGGGGAGGGCCTGACCGGGATCGGGGGTCCGTACGGTGAGGGCCGGCAGGTGGAGGTCTCCGGGCCAGGTGTTGTGCATGAAGTTGCAGCCGGCGCCGAGCTTGCCGATGTTGCCGGTGACGGCTGCCAGGAAGGTGAGTACGCGGTAGGTGTCGAAGGCGCCCAGCTGGTGGGAGATCCCCGCGTTGCAGAAGAGCGCGGCGGACCGGGCGCGCGCGTAGTCGCGGGCGATGCGGCGGATGGCCGCCGCCGGGACACCGGTGACGGTGGCGGCCCACTCCGGGGTGTAGCGGGAGGCGGCCATGTGCGCCTTGAGTTCGTCGAAGCCGACGACCCAGCGCTCGACGAAGGCGCGGTCGTGCAGGTTCTCGTCGAGGATGTGGTGGAGCATCCCCAGGGCCAGGGCCAGATCGGTGTGCGGCTTGGGTGCGATCCAGTCGTCGGCCACGGCGGCGGTCGGGGTCCGGCGGGGGTCGACCACCACCAGCCGGGCGCCCGTGCGTGCGCGGCCGCGCAGCAGGTAGTCGAAGGTGACGGGGTGGGTCTCGGCCTGGTTGGTGCCGAGGAAGAGGTAGTGGTCGGCCGAGCCGAGGTCGTCCTGGCCGGTGGCGCCGTCCGTGCCGTACCCGTTGGTGAAGTTGCCGAGGCCGAAGGTGGCCTTGAGCGCGTTTCCGCCCGCGTCGTTGCACACGGGCCCGACGTCCGTGTTGTTCGGGCTGCCCAGCAGGGTGAACAGCCTGGCCACCAGGGAGCCGGTGCCCCGTGGCAACCGGCCGGTGGTCCGGTTGGCGATGGACGCGGCCTCACCCTTGTCGCGCAGGGCGAGCAGCTGCCGGGCGATGACGTCGAGCGCCTCGTCCCAGGTGGCTCTGCGGAAGGTGGAGTCCTTGGAGCCCTTGCGGCCGCCGGTACGGATCAGTGGATGGGTCAGGCGCAGGGGGTTGTGCGTCAGCTCCGCCATCATCGGGGCCTTCACACAGATGTTGCCGTTCTGCACGGGGTCGTCGGCGCCGCTTCGTACGCCGATGACGCGGTCGGCCCGTACGTCGACGGAGAGGGAGCAGTTCGCGTTGCAGAACTGGCAGGCGCTGGTCACCGTCCTGTCGGGCTCCATGGCAGCCGAGCCCTCGGTGAAGTCGAGGGGCTGTGTCCCCTCGGCCGTGGGGGCGGGTACGCCGGGGGCGGGCTTGCCGGTCGCGTCGGCGGACGGTGTGCCCACCACCAGCGCCGCACTCGTGAGCGCGGCGCCCTGGACCAACTGCCGCCTGCTGACTGGGGTGTTGCTTTTCGCCACGTCCGACTCCCCCTGAGGTGTGTGAGGCGTGGTGAGCCTAGGGGCGAGGAATGGCGGCTGTCTAGATATTCATCTAATCAAGTGGTTACAGTGGCGTGCCGCTCCAGGGGCGGGCCGACTCCCCTGCCCCCGTGCCCTGTCGCCCTGACGCCCTGCGTCGGCTGCGCGACCGCACGCGAGGAGGAGCGCGGAGAAGGCCGAGGAGGTGGACATGGATCGGTGCGCCCGTACGGGGCCCGCCGTCGGCGCCCGTACGCGATCATGTCCGCCGCACCGGGACGACTCCCCTCGTCGGCGCTCGGCCCGGACCCTGGGGCTCGCCTCCACCGGGGTCCTGCTGTCCGCCTGCGCACACGCCCTCTCCACCGGCACCGCTCTCCCTCTCGCCGCCCTCGCGGCCGGGGGCGTGGTCGCGGTGGGCGCCATCTCCCCACTGACCGGACGCCGGCCGTCCGTCGCCCTGGGCACCACGGCACTGGCCCTCCTCCAGGGCGTGCTCCACCTGCTGTTCGCCGCGCTCACGCCCTCGCTCCCCTCGGCGCACGCCATGGCGGGCCCCGCCCACGGCCACGTGGCGGCCCCGCAGCCGTACGCCGCGCTCGTCCCGACACCGTCCATGCTCTGCGGCCACCTCCTCGCCGCGGCCGTGCTCGCCTGGCTGCTGCACCACGGGGAACTCGCCGCCGAGCAACTCTCCACCCCGGGGCGGGCATTGGTGATCGAGGCACTGCGCGGGGCCGTGGTCGCGCTGCGCTGCCGGCCGTGCCTGGGGCAGTGCTCGCTCCCGCAGGCGCCGGAACGCGCCTTTCCGCCCGCCTTCCGGCGCCCCCCGCCGTTCGGCCGGGGCATGCTGCTGGCTCATGAGGTCACGCGGCGCGGCCCTCCGACGAGGACCTCCGCACTCGGCTGACGCGGCCTTCGCGTCGCGCTCGCCCGGTCCGGAATCCCGCTTCCCCTCGTCCCGCCGCCACCCGGCCCGTCCTTGGTCCGGCGCGCGCACCTCACCCCGGAGTGATCCGACCATGCGCACTTTCGCACGCCTGTGCACGTTCACCGCTGCCACCGCCGTCGGCCTCATGGCCGTGGCCGCTCCCGCCTCGGCCCATGTGTCCGTGCAGCCGGAAGGCTCCGCCGCCAAGGGCGGCTACGCCACGGTGAACGTGAAGGTCCCCAACGAACGCGACAACGCCTCGACCGTGAAGGTCGAGATGTCCGTGCCCACCGAGCACCCCCTGTCGTCCGTCATGCCCCAGCCGGTGCCGGGCTGGGAGATCGAGGTCGTCACGTCCCCGCTCGACGAGCCGCTGGAGGTCCACGGAAAGAAGATCACCGAGGCCGTGACCAAGGTGACCTGGACAGCCACCGGCAAGGGCATCGAGCCGGGCTATTTCCAGAAGTTCCCCCTCTCCATGGGGAAGCTCCCCGAGGACGCCGATCAGTTGGTCCTCAAGTCGGTGCAGACCTACAGCAACAAGGAGGTCGTGCGCTGGATCGACGTGCCCGAGGAGGGCCAGGAGGCCGAACACCCCGCCCCCGTACTGGAGCTGTCGGCGGCGGGCGACGGCCACGGTGCGGCCGAGCCCTCACCCTCGGCGGCTCCGACGGCCACCGCGCAGGCCGCCGAGCAGAAGAAGGCCGACGCGTCCGGCACCGACACCACGGCACGCTGGCTCGGCATCGCCGGGCTGGTCCTGGGTGCCGTCGGCATCGCCGCGGCGCTGTTCACCGGCCGCCGTCGCGGCAACGCCTGACCGGCGGCCCTTCCATGACGATCACCGCTCCCCGTCTCCGCCTCTGGGTCCTCCTCCTCGTCGCGGGCGTCGGCCTGCTGCTCGGCGGCTCCGCCCCGGCCGCCGCGCACGCCGTGCTCACGGACAGCTCGCCGGCCCGGGGGGCGGTGATCGCCGAGCGCCCCTCCCGGGTGGAGCTGGTGTTCAGCGAGGCCGTGTCGGTCTCCGCGGACGCCATCAGGGTGCTGGACCCGTCGGGCCGCCGGGTGGACGACGGCCGGCCCGCCGCCAAAGGCGACGGCTCCTACGCCGTCGGGCTTTCCGGCCCGGCGGCACGGGGCACCTACACCGTGACCTACCAGGTCGAGTCGGCCGACAGCCATCCGGTCGGGGGTGCGTTCACCTTCTCGGTGGGCGAGCCGTCGGCCACATCGGTCGTCCCGGACGTGCGCGACCCGGACACCGGCTGGGTCGGACGGTCGTACACGGCGGCACGGTTCGGCGCGTACACCGGCATGATCGTCATGACCGGCGGCGTCCTCCTGCTCCTGCTGTGCTGGCCTCGCGGCGAGGAACATCCGGCGGTCCGGCGGTCGACGGCGGCGGCCTGGGGCCTGCTCTGGGTGTGCACACTGGCCCTCCTCCTTCTCCGGGGCGCGTACGTCGGCTCGGGCCGCGTCGCGGACATCGCCGACGCGGCCCGGCTGGCCGGGACGGTGGGGACGAAGACCGGCGTGCTCCTGGCGCTGCGGCTGGCGCTGCTGACCTGCTGCGCCGTGGTGTGGCGGCAGCGGCGGCGGATCCGGCAGGCGCCCGCAGGCCGGCGGTGGCCCTCCGGGGGCCTGCTCGCCGCGACAGCTCTCGCCGGGGTGGTTCTCGCCTGGACGTGGGCAGGCGCCGAGCACGCCTCCACGGGGCCGCAGCCCTATCTCGCGATGCCCGTCGACGCCGTACATCTGATCGCCGCCGGGGCGTGGGTGGGCGGGCTGCTGGTACTGGCGGCGGCGCTCGTCCGCGCCGGCGACGGTGTCCCGGCCGAGGCCGTCGTCCGGTTCTCCCGGATCGCGTTCATCAGTGTGTGCGTCCTGGCGGTGACCGGCCTCTACCAGTCCTGGCGCCAGGTCGGCTCGCCCGCCGCCCTGGTGGACACCCGCTTCGGTCAGCTGCTGCTGCTCAAGGCGGCGGGCGTCGGCCTCCTGCTCTGCCTCGGGCAGGTCTCACGGCGCTGGACGAAACGGCTCGCGCACACGAGGGCCGAAGGGGGCCGCGCGCCACTGCGGGCCCTGCGTCGCTGGGTGAGCGCCGAGGCCGTCGTCGGGCTGTGCGTGATCGCCGCCACCACGGCCCTCGCGTCCACGCAGCCGGCACGGACCCAGACCTCGGCCGCGGCTCGCGCGGACGTGTCCGCGACGGTGTCCCTCACGACGGAGTTCGACACGGGAGGGCCGAACGGACGGGGCTCCGCGGACATCGTGGTGGACCCGGGCCGACGCGGGCCGAACGCGGTGCATGTGACCTTGACCGGACAGGACGGAACGCCCCTGGACGCGCCCGAGATCCAAGCCTCGCTGACCTCCCGGTCCGGGGCGATCGGCCCCTTGCCCGTGCCCGTCGAGCGGGTGTCCGAGGGGCATTGGACCGTCTCCGGATTCCAGGTGCCGGTCGCGGGCTCCTGGGATCTGTCCCTGACCGTGCGGACCTCGGAGTTCGATCAGACCACCGTGCGGGAATCGTTCGAGATCCCGTGAGCCGGTGGACCCGGGGGCACCCGGCATGAGAACATCAGCACATGGTGACATCAGTCGGTAGTGACGTCTTGCGGGCGCTGGCGGATCCCCTGCGCTGGCAGATCGTCACCCTGCTCGCCCGGGAGTCCCTGTGCACGACCCACCTGGTGGAGGAGACCGGGGCCCGGCAGACGAACCTGTCCAATCACTTGAAGGTGCTGCGTGAGGCGGGCGTGGTCGAGACGGAACCGTGCGGCAGGTGGACGTACTACCGCCTGAAGCCGCAGGCGCTCTCCGGCCTGGGCGCCGAACTGACCCGGCTGTCGGTGGCGGCCGAGGAGACCGCCGACACCGGCCGTACGCGCCCCTGCTGACCGGAGGGCGCCCGTGCGGCCGCCGGCGGGAGGCCGGACAGCCGCACGGGCAGGGCTCGGTCCGGCCCTGGGCCGGTCAGGAGGGTACGGCGACGAGGCTCTCCGCACCGGGCAGTTCGAGCCGGACCGTACGGTCGCAGAGCCGGTCGACCTGCGCGGGGTCGTGCGAGACGAGCAGCACGGTACGGCGCCCGCGCAGCGCGGCCACCGACTCCTCCACCGTGTCCCTGCTCCGTTCGTCCAGGGCGCTGGTGGGCTCGTCGAGGAGGAGCGCGGCCGGCTCCAGGGCCAGTGCCCGCGCGAGGCAGAGGCGCTGGCGCTGCCCGGCGGACAGCGTCTGAGCGGGAGAGTCCAGCCGGTCGCGGACCTCCTTCCACAGGCCCGCCTCCTTCAGCGCCTGCTCCGCGCGGTCGTGCAGGACCTCGCGGGAGGCGCGCAGGACGTGGCGCAGGCCGAACAGCGCGTTGTCCAGGACGCTGCCGCCGAAGACGACAGGCGTCTGGGGCACCAGGACCACCTTGGCCCTGAGGTCCGCGTCGCCCTTGCGCGAGGCGACCGGGCGCCCGGCCACCTCTATCCGGCCCTCCCTGGCGAGCCCGGCCGGAAGGAGGTCGACCAGAGCGCGCAGCACCGTGGACTTGCCGGCGCCCGACGGTCCGCAGAGGCCGGTGGTCGAGCCTCGTTCCACCTCGAAGGAGACCGGCCCGACCAGAGTCTTGTCCCGGTCCCGCACACGGAGATCCCGCACGGTGATTACGTGGTCCATCGTTCTCCTTCGAAACGGTTGCGCAACGCGACCGCCAGGCTCAGCAGTACGGCGGTGATGAGCACCAGAACCATGGCGCTCCCCCATGCCTGTGCGACGGCCTGGGGGTCGCCGGAGTCCTGGGACAGGGTGAAGATGTGCGTGGGAAGGGCCTGTACCGGCGATTCCACGATGCCTCCGGGCAGCGCGGGCGCACCGAAGAAGACCGTGGCGGTGAAGAGCAGCGGCGCCGTCTCCCCCGCCGCTCGCGCCAGCCCCAGCAGCAGCCCGGTCAGCGTGGCGGGCCAGGTGTAGGGGACGACGACGGACCGGATGTACTGGGCCCGGGTGAGCCCGAGCGACAGCGCGCTCTCCGTCATCTCCGGTGACAGGCTCCTGACGCGCGCGCAGGTCGGCAGCGCGACCATGGGCACGACGACCGGAACCAGCACGAGCGCTCCGGCGAGCCAGGATCTCCCCCAGCCCATCGCGCTGCAGAAAATCACGAACCCGGCCAGGCCCAGCAGGATGGTCGGTGTCCCTCCCACGACGACCGTCAGCATCTGCAGCACCCGCGCGGTGCGGGCGGAGGCGTGGACACCCAGCAGGACCCCGGCCCCGAAACCGAGGGGCAGGGCGATGAGTCCGCAGGTGACGACCAGCAGCAGCGTGCCCAGGATCTGGTCGCTGACACCGCCGCCGGCCGCACCGGTGGCGGAGGTGAACCAGAACGAGGGGCTGAAGGCGGCATGGCCGCGTGTCGCCAGCACGGCGAGCATGCCCAGGAGCAGGAGCACGGGAAGCGCGAGCGCGCTCAGCCGTACGACGGCGACGAACCGGTCCACCTGGAGACGGCCGCGTCCGGCCGACTGCCGACCCCGGAACCGTGCGGCGCTCACGGGCCGGGACGCTCCCCGGTTCCCGCACACCGTCGCCACGGCCACCAGGGCCAGGAGGATGAGCCCGAGGCCGCACAGTGAGGCGAAGTAGGTACCGGAGGTGCCCGCCAGGACGGGCTCGGGGCCCGCCAGCTTCGTCGTCAGTGTCTGGCCGGGGCGCACCAGCGAGTTCAGCAGCTGGTCGAAGGTGCCGGGAAGCCGCCCGTCGGCCCTTCCCACCACCAGGAAGACGGCGATCGCCTCACCGAGTGCCCGCGCGAGGCCGAGCAGTACGGCCGCCCGCATACCGGGCCGGGCCTTCGGCAATACCGCCGAGCGAATGACCTCGCGGCGGGTCAGCCCCAGCGACAGGGCCGCCTCCCGGTCGCGGTCGGGCACCGCGGCCAGCGAGTCCACGCTCACCGCCACGATCGTAGGCATGATCATGACAGCCAGGACCATGCCCGCGGCGAGCAGACTGTCCCCGCCCGGCACATCGGCGATGCTCCCGACGAACGGCCGGATGAGCAGAATGCCGATCAGCCCGTACACGATCGAGGGAACGGCGGCCAGCAGCTCCACACACATACGCAGAGTGCGAGCCGCACGCCTGGGCAGGTACTCCGAGAGCGCGACAGCCGCTCCCCAGCCGACGGGCACCGCCAGGACGAGCGCGATGACGCACACGACGGCCGAGCCGTAGATCATCGCCAGTCCGCCGAAGACCGAACCGCTGGGGTTCCATGAGGACTCGGTCAGCAGCGCCCCCCAGTCGACGTCACCCCCCGCGACACCTTCACCGAGGTAGCCGAGGAGCGCCAGCAGCACGGCGACGACGGAGAAGGCTCCGGTGAAGAGCCATCCCCACACCCAGGCCGATCGGCGGGGGCGCGGCTCGGCGCCGGGTTCCACCGCCGGTCGCCTCTCCTCCGTGATCGTCACCGATCACTTCCCGATCTGCTTGAGCGAGAGGTATCCGTGGGGCTCCAGCAGGGACTGCCCCTTGTCGGAGAGCAGGTAGTCGATGAACTTCTTGGCGTCCCCCGTCGGCTCGCCGTTCGTGATCAGGTACAGCGGCCTGTTCATCGGGTACTTGCCCGAGGAGATGTTCTCGGGGCTGGCCGCGATGCCGTCCAGCGTGACCACGGCGAGCTTGTCCCGCCCCTCGACGAAGCCGGTGGACAGGGGGCCGACCGCTCCGGGGGTGGACTCCAGCTTGTTGCGGGTCTCCAGGTTGCCGCCGACGATCGCGAAGTTGTCCGAGTCCGGCGGCGGCGGGGCCTTCTCGTCCCCGTAGACGTATTTGTCGAGCACCTCGCGGGTACCGCGTCCGGGCTCCTTGTCGTAGACGAAGACATCGAGCTTCGGACCGCCGACTTCGGACCAGTTGGTGATCCTGCCCTCGAAGAGGCCTCGCACCTGATCGGCCGTGAGGTTCTTGACCCCGGCGTCGGCGACCGGCTTCGTGACGATGACCCCGACCGCGTCGGACCCGATCTGCGTGGTGACGAAGTCGGCGTCGGGATGGGCCGTCCGGTCCTCGTCGGCGACCGGCTTCGAGCTGAGCGCGATGTCGATCTGCCCTGCCGCGAGCTGGGAGATGCCGCCGGCGGATCCCCCCTGGGTGGCGATGGTGATGTTCATGCCCTGCGCCTTGAGGGCCTCCGCCGCGTCGGCGGCCACCGGAGCGACGGTCGTCGATCCGCTGGCGCGCAAGGCACCTGACCCGGCACTTGACTCACCGCCGGCGCACGCCGTGGCCAGGCCGGCCATCAGCACTCCTGACGCGAGGTACACGAGTCCGCGTCGTCGCCCGCTCAACCCCCCGCGGTTCGCCGTGCCTTGACCCTCGACGATCGAATGCGAACGTGCCGTACGTGACATGCGATTCCCCCAAAGCAGCGCGCCTGATTTGAGGGGAGTCTAAGCAGGTGACGGGGTGCCGGGAAGGATCACCAACCACCGCTAAGTGTAACGCTGTTCACATGCCGTTCGCTTGCAGTTCACCTTGCAGCCTGATAGAGGCAGTAGCGGACATCGTCGGGCCGGTCCACCACCGCAGAACCACGGGCGAACGCGACGGACCCGGTCCTCGGCCACTCAACTCCGGCCGCCGGGGCGGGACATCGCCCTCGGGCACACGGGTAACCGGCCTTTCGTACGCCTTTGAAAGCCGGAGCGGCGGCCGGAACCTCCACGGATGGATTGCACGGTTCGTCAAGGACGTAACTTCCCCTGGCAATCCGGGAAAGTCCCCGACATGAGCGAAGCGGGAGGGTGCCGAAAAGGGTGCACGGAATCCCGCCGGACGATGTGCCCGTCTGGTCAGCGGGCCTTCCACCGTGTCGCGGGGAAGCCAGCTTCAACTACGCGGCCGAATTGAGGAATTGACAGACGACGGCCTTCCGCCCGGCCACCAGGTGGAGGACGCACCCTTACGGAAATCAGGCGCCGGCGGGCCGGCCACACATCGTGAAACGGTCCGTGCGCGAGCGATACACAAGGACGACCGCGGATACACGGGAGCGCGCCCCGAGC
>NZ_JBEYKR010000118.1:0-22283 GCF_040703535.1 Streptomyces sp. NPDC007346 | reverse complement strand
TCCGCTGGATGATTCTCAGCTCTTGAAGGCTATTAAAAAAACTCAGGCCTGGGCGAGTATTACTGGAAAACCAAGCACCCTGGTGGGTTACGGCACCGCCCCGTCGACACCACGGTCCTCATCCTCACCCTGGTCGTCATCGCCGTCCCGACCTTCGTCACCGGCCTCCTGCTCCAGCTCCTGCTCGGCGTCAAGTGGGGCATCATCAAGCCCTCGGTCTCCCCGGACCCCGCCATCGACGAACTGCTCGTCCCCGGCCTCGTCCTCGCCTCGGTCTCGCTCGCCTACGTCACCCGGCTCACCCGGACCTCGATCGCGGAGAACGCCCGCGCCGACTACGTACGCACCGCCGTCGCCAAGGGCCTGCCCCGGCGCCGGGTCGTCGTGCGGCACCTGCTGCGCAACTCCCTGATCCCCGTCGTCACCTTCATCGGTACGGACGTGGGCGCCCTGATGGGCGGGGCCATCGTCACCGAGCGGATCTTCAACATCCACGGCGTCGGCTACCAGCTCTACCAGGGCATCCTGCGCCAGAACTCCCAGACCGTCGTCGGGTTCGTCACCATCCTGGTCCTCGTCTTCCTGGCGGCCAACCTGATCGTCGACCTCCTGTACGCCGTACTCGACCCGAGGATCCGCTATGCCTGAGCCGCAGTCACCGGACGAAGCGATCTCCCAGGCGGGCGCCGGCGGCGCGACGGACCTCGCCATGGAGGAGGGCACCGCCCTGGAGAAGACCCCGGGCGGGCCCGGGGGCGCCGGACCGGCCGGCAAACCGCGCAGCCTCTGGTCGGACGCCTGGCGCGACCTGCGGCGCAACCCGGTCTTCATCATCTCCGCGCTGGTCATCCTCTTCCTGGTGGTCATCTCGATCTGGCCCACGCTCATCGCGAGCGGCGACCCCCTCCAGGCCGACCTGGACGACGCCCAGAAGGGCTCCGAGCCCGGCCACCCCTTCGGCTTCGACCCGCAGGGCCGCGACGTCTACACCCGGGTCGTCCACGGCACCCGCACCTCGGTGACCGTCGGCATCTGCGCCACCCTCGGCGTCGCGATCCTCGGCAGCGTGCTCGGGGGCCTGGCGGGGTTCTTCGGCGGCTGGTGGGACTCGATCCTCTCCCGCCTCACCGACGTCTTCTTCGGCATCCCCGTCATCCTCGGCGGCCTGGTCTTCCTCTCCGTCGTGACCAGCTCCACCGTCTGGCCCGTCGTCGGCTTCATCGTCCTGCTCGGCTGGCCGCAGATCGCCCGTATCGCCCGCGGCTCGGTGATCACCGCCAAGCAGAACGACTACGTCCAGGCGGCCCGCGCGCTCGGCGCCTCCAACTCCCGGATGCTGCTGCGCCACATCACCCCGAACGCCATCGCGCCCGTCATCGTCGTGGCGACCATCGCGCTCGGCACGTACATCTCGCTGGAGGCGACCCTCTCCTTCCTCGGCGTCGGCCTGAAGGACCCGGCCGTCTCCTGGGGCATCGACATCTCCGCGGCCTCCAACTACATCCGCAACGCCCCGCACATGCTGCTCTGGCCCGCCGGAGCGCTGGCCATCACCGTGCTCGCCTTCATCATGCTCGGCGACGCGGTGCGCGACGCCCTCGACCCCAAGCTGCGCTGAGGAGCCGGTTGCCATGTTGCTCGAAGTGCGCGATCTGCACGTGGAGTTCCACACCCGTGAAGGGGTCGCCAAGGCCGTCAACGGGGTCGACTACTCGGTGGCCGAGGGCGAGACGCTCGCCGTCCTCGGGGAGTCCGGCTCCGGCAAGTCCGTCACCGCCCAGGCGGTCATGGGCATCCTCGACATGCCGCCCGGCAGGATCACCGGCGGCGAGATCCTCTTCAAGGGCCAGGACCTGCTGAAGCTCAAGCCGGAGGAGCGGCGCAAGATCCGCGGCCAGGAGATGGCCATGATCTTCCAGGACGCTCTCTCCTCCCTGAACCCGGTCCTCACCGTCGGCGAACAGCTGGGCGAGATGTTCGTCGTCCACCGCGGCATGTCCCGCAAGGAGGCGCGCGCCCGGTCGGTCGAGCTGATGGAGAGGGTCCGCATCCCCGCCGCCAAGGAGCGGGTCGGCAACTACCCGCACCAGTTCTCCGGCGGGATGCGCCAGCGCATCATGATCGCCATGGCGATGGCCCTGGAACCGTCCCTGATCATCGCCGACGAGCCCACCACCGCCCTCGACGTCACCGTCCAGGCCCAGGTCATGGAGCTGCTCGCCGAGCTCCAGCGCGAGCTGAACATGGGGCTCATCCTGATCACCCACGACCTCGGCGTGGTCGCGGACGTGGCCGACAAGATCGCGGTCATGTACGCGGGCCGGATCGTGGAGACCGCCCCCGTCCACGAGATCTACAAGGCGCCCGCCCACCCGTACACCAAGGGCCTCCTCCAGTCGATCCCGCGCCTGGACCAGAAAGGGCAGGAGCTGTACGCGATCAAGGGCCTGCCGCCCAACCTGCTGCACATCCCGCCCGGCTGCGCGTTCAACCCCCGCTGCCCGATGGCGCAGGACGTGTGCCGCAGCGACGTGCCGCCGCTCTACGAGGTGGACGAGGAGCGCCGGAGCGCCTGCCACTTCTGGAAGGAGACGCTCGATGCACGCTGACCGCGAGGGGTCCGACGGGGGTGCGGCCGGCTCGACCCTCCTGTCCGAGGCGAGGGAGGGCGGCAGGCCGTACGTGGAGGGCGAACCGATCCTGGAGGTCCGCGACCTGGCCAAGCACTACCCGCTGACCCAGGGCATCCTCTTCAGGAAGCAGGTCGGCGCGGTCCGGGCCGTCGACGGCGTCGACTTCGACCTCCACGCGGGCGAGACGCTCGGCATCGTGGGGGAGTCCGGCTGCGGCAAGTCGACCGTCGCGCGGATGCTGGTCCACCTGGAGCGGCCCACCGCCGGGGCGATCCGCTACAAGGGCGAGGACATCGCGAACCTGTCCGGGCGGGCGCTGAAGGCCGTACGCCGCAACATCCAGATGGTGTTCCAGGACCCCTACACCTCGCTGAACCCGCGCATGACGGTCGGCGACATCATCGGGGAGCCGTACGAGATCCACCCCGAGGTCGCCCCCAAGGGCAGCCGCCGCCAACGCGTGCAGGACCTGCTGGACGTGGTGGGGCTCAACCCGGAGTACATCAACCGCTATCCGCACCAGTTCTCCGGGGGCCAGCGCCAGCGCATCGGGATCGCCCGCGGCCTCGCGCTCAACCCGGAGATCATCGTCGCCGACGAACCGGTCTCCGCGCTCGACGTCTCCGTACAGGCCCAGGTCGTCAACCTGCTGGACCGGCTCCAGGCCGAGTTCAGCCTCAGCTTCGTCTTCATCGCGCACGACCTCTCCATCGTCCGGCACATCTCCGACCGGGTCGGCGTGATGTACCTCGGCCGGATCGTGGAGATCGGCTCCGACGCGGAGATCTACGACCACCCCACCCACCCGTACACGCAGGCGCTGCTCTCCGCCGTCCCCGTACCCGACCCGGAGGCCCGCGCCCACCGGGAGCGGATCATCCTCCACGGTGACGTGCCCTCGCCCGCCAACATCCCCTCGGGCTGCCGCTTCCGCACCCGCTGCTGGAAGGCGCAGGAGCGGTGCGAGCTGGAGGTGCCGCTGCTGGCCGTCCCGGCGGAGTTCCGGCTCGTCGACAGCCCGGCGCGGCACGACTCGGCGTGCCACTTCGCGGAGGAGAAGCGCGTGGTGCCGCCGGAGGGGGAGCTGTCCGCCCCGGGACAAACCCCGGGGCGGCCGGTGGGACGGCCGGTCGAGGAGGTGCGTGGGCCGGAGGCGGAGGCAGGCGGGCCGGGGGCGGACGCGGGCGGGCCCGAGGCGGATGGGCCGGAGGAGTCATCGGGTCCGGACGGGCCCCCGGCCCGCTAGCGCTACGGGATCAGCTCTCGGCGCCGCCGCAGGGCTCGCCGGCCTCGATGCCCTTCACGGCCGGGGCGAGGGCGGAGAGGACGGCCGAGGCGTCGATGCTCTCGTTGCGCAGGCGCACCTGGACGCTGGGATCGCGGCCGTGGGTGGAGAACATCTTGGCGGTCCGGTCGTCCGCGGGCTTCTGGGCGACCCAGTCGACCCCGCCCTCGTCGGTGCACTCGGCACCGGCCTCGGGCTCGGGCATGCCGCAGTACAGGATGATGTCGCCGTCGTCCCCCCAGGCGGCGGCGCCGGTCACGACCGACTCATCGAGGTCGTACCCGCCCAGCCCGGCGGGGAGCTCGCCGGTCAGCGTGGAGCACGCCGGACTGTCCGAGAACGGCGGCTTGGTGAGGTTGTAGCCGTCCCCGCCGCAGCCGGCGAGGGCGGCCGTACAGGCGGTCAGAGCGGCGGCGAGGCGCAGCGCTCCACGCGTGTTCTTGGTCAACGTGTTCCCCCGTGTGGGTGATTTGTCGGTCGATAGAGAAACCTATCGCCCGACTGCGCACCGACCGTGGAGTCTCCGGTCCCATGAACTGTGAGCTGGCCTACACCACGGAGCAACATGGCGAAGAAGAGCGCGTACCGTCGGCCGGTCCGTTAACAGGCAGGCAACTTCCCTGTCGTCACACCGATATACGGATGGCCCATGCTCGACAGCGTACGGCCGTGCGGGTGCCGTGGACCGGCCGGAGCGTCGTCATGTCGCTCCGGCCGGTTACCCAAGTGCCTTGGAGTGGCCGCCTGGTTGCCGGACCGCAGCCGCCCTCGTCCCCGCCGCGGAGCAGCGGGGGAGCCCCGGGCTCAGGCGGTGGGCAGCCCCAACGACCGCTTCAGGAAGTCCACCTGGAGCAGCAGCAGGTTCTCCGCGACCTGCTCCTGCGGCGTCATGTGCGTCACCCCGCTCAGCGGCAGCACCTCGTGCGGCCGACCGGCCGCCAGCAGCGCCGAGGAGAGCCGCAGGGCGTGCGCGACCACCACGTTGTCGTCGGCGAGGCCGTGGACGATCATCATGGGCCGCACCTGCTCGGCGGGGTGCGAGAGCCCGTCCTCGGTCATCAGGGCGTTGTACGCGTACACCTCGGGCTGCGCGTCCGGGTCGCCGAGATAGCGCTCGGTGTAGTGCGTGTCGTAGAGCCGCCAGTCCGTCACCGGGGCGCCCACCACACCCGCGTGGAAGACGTCGGGGCGGCGCAGCACCGCCAGGCCGGCGAGGTAACCCCCGTACGACCAGCCCCGGATGGCGACCCGGCCCAGGTCCAGCGGGAAGCGCTCGGCGAGCGCGTGCAGGGCCTCGATCTGGTCGTCCAGGGTGAGGACGAAGTCGTCCCGTACGGCCTTCTCCCAGGCGGGCGAGCGGCCCGGCGCGCCCCGCCCGTCCGCCACGATCACCGCGAACCCCTGGTCCGCGAACCACTGCGAGGTGAGGTGCGCGTTGTGGGCGGCGACCACCCGGCGGCCGTGCGGGCCGCCGTACGGATCCATCAGGACCGGAAGCGGACCGTCCGACTCCTGGTAGCCCGTGGGGAGCAGCACGGCGCACGGAATCCGCCGTGCGCCCCCCTCCGTGAGAGTGACCCCGGCGGAGAGCACCGGCTCCTGCGCGAAGCTCGCGATCCGGACGAGCCGCTTGCCGTCCCGGACGACCCAGGCGGCTGATCCGGGCTCGTCCGGGGTGGCCGAGACCAGCACGGTCAGCCCGCCCGAGCGGACCGCGGAGTGCACACCCACCCCTTCGGAAATCCGCTCGATTCCCAGCTCGTTGACCCGGTACACATGGCTCTCGCCGGTCTCCGGCGCCGCCGCCTCCTCGCCCGCCACCGCCGAGACCAGGATGTCCGACTCGCCGATGTCCAGCACCGCCTGGAGGTGCAGCTGCGCCCCGGTCAGCGGCCGGTCACCGACGGCCAGCACCCGCGCCCCGCCCTCGTCCGCGATCCGTACGAGCCGCCCGTCCGGCGCCCACGCGGGCACCCCGCCGAACAGATCCAGCCACACCGGGTCCTCGTCCACATGGACGATCCGGGTCGCACCGGACTCCGGGTCCACCGCCAGATACCGCTGACTGCGCTGGTCACGGGCCTGTACGAGCAGCAGCGGCGCGCCCGCGGAGGACCAGTGCACCTGGGCCAGGTAGGGGAAGGCCTCCCGGTCCCAGACCACCTCCGTGCGGGCCCCCTCCAGGTCCGTCACGAAGAGCCGCACCTCGGCGTTGGGCGTCCCCGCCGCCGGGTAGGCCACCTCGGCCGGCTTGCGGTCCGGGTGGGCGGGATCGGCGATGAACCACCGCTGTACGGGGCTGTCGTCGGCCCGCGCGACCAGCAGCCGGTCCGACTCGGGCGACCACCAGAAGCCCCGGAAGCGGTGCATCTCCTCGGCCGCGACGAACTCGGCCAGGCCGTAGGTGACATGGGGGTCCTCGGGCTCCGCCAGCGCCCGGTCGCCGTCGCCCTCCGCGCCCACGACCCGCAGCGCGCCCTTGGAGACGTACGCGATGAGGCGCCCGTCGGGGGAGGGGCGCGGGTCGATGACCGGGCCCGGCACCGGCAGCGCCCGCGCCGTACCGGCCCGCAGCTCGGCCACGTACACCTTTCCGGACAGCGCGAACGCGGCCAACTCCGCCGCCGTGTCCACCGCGTAGGACACGATGCCGGCCGACCCCTCACGGGTGCGCTCGCGGCGGGCCCGCTCCTGGGGCGACAGCCGCTCCGCCGAACCGCCCAGCAGCGCGTCGGGATCGGCGACCAGGCGCTCCTCGCCGGAGGCCGGGTCGAGCACCCAGAGGCGGTTGGTCCGGTCGGTGCCCGAAGTGGAGCGCAGGAAGATCACCCGCGTCTCATCCGGTGAGACGGTGAAGGCGCGCGGTGCGCCGAGAGTGAACCGCTGGGTCCGTGCGTGCTGGCGGGGAAAGGACAGATTCGCTGAGGTCATGGCGTCGAACTTAGCCTCGCGCAGCGGTTCGTGCGCCCCTCGTGCTGCTGTGCCCCGATCAATGCGTTGGCACGGAAAGTTATGATCCGTAGCGCTCGGTGGGTAAGTACCCATCGGCTCCGCGTATCCCGTCCCGACCGTACTGATGGAGGTGAACCGCCGTGGCGCTCTCGATTTCGGCGGTGGTGCTGCTGGCGATCATCGTCTTCCTGCTGATCCGGAAATCCGGACTGAAGGGCGGACACGCGGTGGTCTGCATGCTGCTGGGCTTCTACATCGCGAGTTCGTCCGTAGCGCCGACCATCTCGGACCTGACGTCCAACGTGGCGGGCATGATCGGGAGTATCAAGTTCTGATCGCGTGTACCCGCTTTCCGACCGGGTACGCCTGCCGTTGACGCGGTCGGCGGGGAGCGGGGAACGCCGGGGGCCGCCGGGCTCGTAGGGTGGTCCCCATGAAGGACCTCCCCGCCCGCCGTCTGCTGCTGGTGCACGCGCACCCGGACGACGAGTCGATCAACAACGGCGCCACCATGGCCAGGTACACGGCCGAGGGCGCCCACGTGACGCTGGTGACGTGCACGCTGGGCGAGGAGGGCGAGGTCATCCCGCCCGCCCTCGCCCACCTTGCCGCCGACCGGGACGACGCCCTGGGCGCCCACCGCGTGGGCGAGCTGGCCGCGGCGATGAAGGAGCTCGGGGTCACCGACCACCGCTTCCTCGGCGGCGCGGGCCGGTTCCGGGACTCCGGGATGATGGGCACCGAGCAGAACGGGCGCCCAGGCGCCTTCTGGGCCACCCCGGTGGACGAGGCGGCCGCGCCCCTCGTGGACGTCATCCGCGAGCTGCGCCCCCAGGTGCTGGTCACCTACGACCCCGACGGCGGCTACGGCCACCCCGACCACATCCAGGCCCACCGGGTCGCGATGCGCGCCGCCGACCTGGCCGCCGACCCGGCGTACGGCACCGGCGCCCCGCACACCGTCGCCAAGGTCTACTGGAACCGCGCCGAGCGGGCCGTCGTCGAGGCCGGCTTCGACCGCCTGCGCACGGCGGCACCGGACACCTTCGGGGGCGTCGCGGCCGTGGACGACGTCCCCGGCGTGGTCGACGGCGACGCGATCACCGCGGAGATCGACGGATCGGCGTACGCCGGGGCGAAGGCGGCGGCGATGCGCGCCCACGCGACCCAGATCGTGGTGGACGGCCCCTTCTTCGCCCTCTCCAACGACCTGGGCCAGCCGCTGCTGACGACCGAGTGCTACCAGCTGGTGCGGGGCGTTCCGGGGGCCGGCGGGGGAGCGCGGGAGGACGACCTGTTCGCGGGGCTCCCGGAGGCGGGGGCGGGCGCTGGGGCGGATGCTGGGGCGGGTACGGGGGCGCGCGCCGGGACGGACGCTGGGGCGGGTGCTGGGACGGACGCCGGGGCGGGCGCCCGGTCGGATTCCGCGTCGGGGGCGGGCGCATGAGCGGGAACTCGGGCAAGGGGCGCGACCGCGCCCGCGCCTCGCGCGCCGGCGCCCCGCGTACCGGCGCCCCGCGTACCGGCGCGCGCCGTGACGTCCCGAGCAGCAGCGGCAAAGCTCCACGGAGCACACCGGCCCCACGGCCCGACGCACCGCCCAGGGCGCCCGAAGGCATCGGCTTCACCGGCCGGCCGAACCCGGGCCGGATCGCCGCCTACTTCGGGCTCGCCGTACTCGGGGCCCTCGTCGCGCTCGCCGGGACGCTCGTCCAAGCGGCGTGGTTCCCGGGCGGGTTGGTCATCGCCCTGGCGGGCTCGGCGGGCCTCTTCTACGGCGGCCGCATCCTGACCCGGACCCAGATCGGCGCGCTGGCGCCGGCGGTCGGGTGGTTCATCACGGTGTTCCTGCTGCTGTCCGGCCGGCCGGAGGGCGACTACGTCTTCGGCGACGAGCTCGGCCTGGTGCTCTTCATGCTCGGCGGGACCGCCGTCGCTGTGATGTGCGCCACCACATCCAAAGTGCCGCAATCAGCCACGCGCAACGGCCGGTCCGGTATCTGAAGTGCTAAGTCCGTGCCCGGAATGCCCCCCGACCGGTGTGATGCCGAGGTGGAGGTTTCCCCCGGTCGCGGAGTGTCCTACGGCGGCGGCCAGTATGGTGGTGCGCGCGCCGAGCCGTCCCCTGGCCTGCGGCATGGGGGAAGTACGGGCGGCGGAGCCAATCGGGAGAACCTGCTTTGAGTCGTGAAACTGACAGTTCGTCCTCCGGGCCCCAGGGGCGCGGCGGAGCCGCGTACCCGTCGGGTACGCCGCCGTACGGATCCCGCCAGTATGCGTCGCCGGCCGGCTCGGACGAGACCCCGGAATCCGTCGATCCGCCCCGGCCCGAAGAGCCGAAGACCGAGACGACGCTGACGACGCGTATCCGGATCAACATCCCCGGGTCGCGTCCCATCCCGCCGGTCGTGATGCGTACGCCGATGGCCGAGAGCGACATCGCCACCGGCCGCCCCGACGCGGAGAGCACCGGCTCCACCCCGCGCCCCGGCACGCCTCCGTCCGCGCCCTCGGGCCTGTCCGACGGCACGCAGGGCGGAACCGGTGCGTCCGGTGGTCCGGGCTCCCCGTCGGCCGCCACATCGGCCGCGCAGACCCGGGACGGCGGTGGCGGCGGTTCCGCCGAGCCGTCCTCCGCCGACGACCAGACCAGGGCGAAGAGCGGCAGCGACTGGTTCGCCCCGCGCAAGAGCCCGGCCCCGGCGCCCGCGCCGGCCTCCGGTACGGCCGGTGCGCCCGGTCCCGGTTCCGGTGGCGCGCCCGGTCCTCTCGGTGCCGGCGGTCCCGGTCCGGGCGCCCCGGGTGCCTCGGGCGTTCCTGGTCCGGGTGGCCCCGGTGCCTCGGGTGGTCCCGGTGCGGGTGGCCCCGGCGGCGGCCTCGACGACGCCGGCCGGTCACGTCCCGACCTGCCGTACTTCTCGGACGCCGCACCGCGGCCCGGCCGCGGGGCGGCCACGCCCGGCCCCGGCGCCCCTGGCTCCGGCAGCGCCCTGGACGGCTACAGCACGGAGCCCCCCGGCGCGGGCCCCCGCCCGGCCCCCGGCCCCGGGGCCCGTAAGCCCGGCCCTCCCGGCCCGTCCGGCCCCACCACGGGCCCCGTCACCGGCACCTCGTCGCTGACCCCCAACCTCGACGGCGTCCCGGGCCTCGGCGGCCCCGGCCCCGGCCCGATGGTCCCGGGCACCCCCGGCGGCGTACCGCCCCGGCTCTCCGACGACACCGCGATCCTGACGCCGCAGTCCCCGGCGCCCGACGACGGCCCCGGCGGCCACGTCTCGGGTGACACGCTGACCAGCGGCATCCCCGTGGTGCCCAGCGAGCCCCGCACGGCGTTCCCGGGGAGGCCGGGCGGACCCGGCGGCCCGTTCCCGGGCGGGCCCGGTGCGCCCGGCGGACTCGGTGGCCCCGGTGGCCCCGGTGATCCGTTCGCGGACAGCCCCGGCGGCCCTGGTGGCCCGTTCGCCGACGGACACGGTGAACCGGGCGAGCCCGGTCCCGCCGCCGCCCGCCCGGCACCGACGCCCCCCGCCCCCGCGAAGAAGGGCCGCTCCAAGCTGGTCCTCCTCGGCGTGGCCGCGGTCGTGCTGCTCGGCATCGCCTACGGCGCCGGTCTCCTGCTGAACCACTCCGAGGTCCCCAAGGGCACCACGGTGCTCGGCGTCGACATCGGCGGCGGCACGAAGGAGGAGGCGGTCGTCAAGCTGGAGGCCGCTCTCGGCGAGCGGGCCCAGGCGCCGCTGACGCTCTCCGTGGACGGCAAGGAGCAGAAGCTGGACCCGGAGAAGGCCGGTCTCGTCCTGGACAGCCAGGAGACCGTGCGCGGTGCCGCGGGCAGCGACTACAACCCGGTCTCCGTGATCGGCTCGCTGTTCGGCGGCGCGCGCACCGCCGACCCGGTGATCCCGGTCGACGAGGAGAAGCTCGGCGTCGCGCTGAACGAGCTGGCGGGCACCGCCGGTTCGACCCAGGACGGCACGATCCGGTTCGAGCCGGACAAGGCGGTCGCGGTGCCGGGCAAGCCCGGCAAGACGCTGGACGTCGGTCAGTCGCTGATCTCCGTCCGCGACGCCTACCGCGCCCAGGTGCAGACCGGGCGGGCCAAGGTGGTCGAACTGCCCGTCACCACCCGGGAGCCCACCATCACCCAGGCCGAACTGAACCGGGCGATGAAGGAGTTCGCCGAGCCCGCGATGTCCGACCTGATCACCATCAAGGCGGGCCCGAAGCAGATCCAGTTCGGCCCGGCGCGCTCGCTCCCGCAGATCCTGTCCATGAAGGCCGTGGACGGCCGGCTGGTCGACGTCTACGACAAGGAAGCGATCACCACCCTGCTGGACGGCGTCTTCGACGGCATCGTGGCGGTCAAGGGCGACGGCACGGAACACCCGGTCGGCGCGGACGACGTGGCGCAGGCGATGAAGACGGCCCTGACCGGGAAGACCCCGGAGGAGCGCACGGTCACCATCGACCTGACCGGCGAGGGCTGAGCCTCCCGGCCGTACGTGTCCTTCGCAGCCCCCACCCGGACACACCGGGCGGGGGCTGCGCCCGTTTCCGGCGCCGTATCCCCACATCCAGGGCGACCAGTGATGGACCTCGTACCAGCCGGTCAGCTACGAGATCGCCGGCCGCCTCGGTGACCGGGACTCCTCGACGACTGGGACACCGAACGCAACGGCTCCACCCTCACCCACAAGGACGGCGCGGCCCACACCTTGGCCGACGTCTTCATGCTCGCCTCCCCCTACGGCTCCCCGAACGTCTTCTCCGGCTGCACCTGGACCGACAAGGACGCGGGCCCGCCGAACGGCGGCGCGGCCGACTGCTCCTCGGACGCCTGGACCTGCGTCCACGCCCAGCAGGCGATCACGGGCATGGCCGGCTTCCACAACGCCACGGCGGGCGCCGAGCTGACCGACTGGTGGGACGACGGCTCCTCGGCCCTCGCCTTCGCCCGCGCGGGCGAAGGGGTTCGTCGCCATCAACAACGGCGACGCGGAGCTGACCCGCACCTTCACGACGTCGCTGCCGGCGGGCACGTACTGCAACGTGACCACGGCCGCCCCGGACGCGTGCGACGGCAACGAGACCACGGACGCCGCCGACGGCACGGCAACGGTCACGGGCCCGGCGCGGGGGGCGGTGGGGGTGCACGTGTAGGGGCGGATGGCTTGGCCTCACCTCGCGCCGGGGCTCTTCGGCTTCGGTGCGAGGCGTGGGCGTCGGCGTCGGCGTCGACACTGTGCGGTTATTACCCCTGCATGATATTATGCAGGGGTAATGCTCTGGCCGGCTGGAGAGTGAATGCCTTACAAGATCATCGTGGTGGAGCCGGCGAGGAGCTGGTTACATGGTCTGCGTCGGCACGACCGGGAAACGCTGGTTCAGGTCGCCGCTGCCATCAATGTCCTGCAGGTCGAAGGCCCTGCTCTCGGTCGGCCGCTCGTTGATCGCATCACGGGATCGACTCTCTCGAATCTCAAGGAGCTGCGGCCCGGTTCATCCGGCTCCAGCGAGGTGCGGATTCTGTTCGTGTTCGACCCCGCGCGTAACGCGGTAATCCTTGTGGGGGGCGACAAAGCCGGCAGTTGGTCCGGCTGGTACCGGGCGGCGGTCAAGGCGGCGGAAGACGCCTACGAGGCGTACAGGGATGAGAGGAAATGAGGAGCCATGGGTGCTGAGCCGAAGGCGGCCGACGCCGTCGACTGGGACGACCTCAAGGGTGAATTCGACTTCTCCGCGGACGAGGCTCATGAAGTCGAGCGGCGCTCCGCCCTGCTGCTGTCCGAGGTGAGGGCGCACCGTCTCGCCGAGGTGCGCAAGCGCCAGCAGATGACGCAGGCGGCGGTGGCGAAGGTGCTCGGCGTCACTCAAGGGCGCGTGTCGGCCATGGAGAAGGGCGCGATCAACCGTTCCGAGGTCGAGACGCTTGCTGCGTATGTCGCTGCCTTGGGCGGGCAGTTGAAGCTCGTTGCCGACTTCGGAGACGAAACACTCGTCCTGGGCTGACCTGACCTGACCTGACCCGTCCCCCGTGCCCGGCTCATCGCGGGGGGAAGGCCGGGGGCAGCGGAGCGGGACCCGGCGCTCATCTGCAGCCGGGCCCCGCTCCCGTACCGGTCCCGTAGCAGGGGAGTGCTACGGGAAGTTCACCACCTGGGAGGGGATGGTGTCCGTGCCGGATGTGGGGGATCCGACCTGGTTGATC
This sequence comes from Streptomyces sp. NPDC007346, assembly GCF_040703535.1. Lineage (NCBI taxonomy): Bacteria > Bacillati > Actinomycetota > Actinomycetes > Kitasatosporales > Streptomycetaceae > Streptomyces > Streptomyces sp. NPDC007346. The sequence goes on along the minus strand of NZ_JBEYKR010000118.1, from coordinate 9,205 downwards.
ACGTGCTCGTACTGGCCTTGGCCGCCCAGCGAGACCACGATCAGGCTGTGGAACTTCACACCGGGCTTCACCGGGGCCTTGAAGCCGTGCTCCTGCACGATCGTCGGGTCGACGACGTAGTTGCAGTAGCTGCCCATGCCCCAGCCCTCGTGCTGTTCGACCGAATCGTCGACCCGGTAGGCCGCGTAGCCCTTGGTGCCGCCGTTCTGGATCGCCTCCTGGTTGGGCGCGTCGTACGCCTTCTCGTTCTGGTAGAAGATCGTCCGGCCGCGCTCGCCGTACCACTCCACGTCGTACTTGTTGAAGTGCTCCACGAACAGCCCGGTCGCCAGGACGTCGTCACCGTTGACGCGGACGCCGTAGTCGGCCCGGTTGGTCTCCCAGCCCCAGCCCTCGCCGTGGTCCGCGCGCCACACCCAGGTGTGGTCGATGATCGTGTCGTTGCTGTTGACGACGATGCTGGTGGTCGCCTTGCCGGGGCCCGCGCCGCCGATCCGTACGAACACGTCCTGGAGCGAGGTCGGGTTGGCCGAGTGGTCGGCCGAGGCGTTCTCGGAGCCGACCTCGATCAGCGTCTCGGAGTTCACCGGGCCCGCGTCGACCAGGAGGCCCGCGAGCTTCACGCCGTCCACGTCACCGACCTTGATCGCGGTCACCCCGTTGTCCGGGATGATCGTCGCGAGGCCGATGCCGAGGGCCACCGTGTCCGGGCGGTTGATGGTGATGGTCTCGTCGACGTGGTAGACGCCGGGCGTGAAGAGGAGGTGCAGGCCCTGCTCGACGGCCGCGTTGATGGTGGCGGCGTCCGCCCCCTCCTTCACGACGTAGAACTGGTCCAGCGGGATCGACTCGCCGGCCGGCGTGCCGTTGTCCCAGGAGACGCCGCGGGCGTTGTCCCGCTTCTCCGGCACGAAGACCTTGTAGTCGTCCCCGTCCAGGTAGAGGAACGGCTTCTCGCGGGAGATGGGGGTGGTGTCGAGGGTGGTGTACGGCGGCTCGGGGAAGCTGTTGGCCGGGGCGCCCTCGACGCCCGAGAACGTCATGTTCCAGACGCCGTTGGTCCAGCCGCCGACCGAGCTGTCGCGGGTGTACCACTGCTGCTGGGAGTAGGGCCCGACCTCGCCGTCGATCTTGCTGTCGGCGATGTAGCCGCCGGACGCCCAGCCGTATCCGTCGGGTGCGAGGTTGAGTCCGCCCTTGACGTGCATACGGCGGAAGGGGGCGGCCTGGGAGACGGCCCAGCGGTTGGTGCCGTTGACCGGGTTGAGGGTCAGGTTCTCGGCCGAGCGCCAGAAGTTCTGCGTGGCGTTCCCGTCGAACCAGCCCGCGTCGACCGTCACGTCGCCGTTGAACGTGGTGTCGTTCGGGTTGAGCCCGAGGCCCGCGATCGAGGTGTAGAAGCCGATCTGCGCGTTGATGTTGTCGTACGTGCCCGGCTTGAACATCAGCGCGTAGCGGTCGAGGCCGAACTGCGCGGACTCCTGCTTCCTGAAGATCTCGTCGACCTTGCCCTGGATGTCGGGCGTGGAGGGGTCGAAGACATGGACGTTGGGTCCGAGGTCACCGCCGCCGGGGACGGCGGCCTGGGCCTCCTCGCCGAACGCTGTCTGGGCGGTGGGGACGGCCATGAGCAGCGATACGGCGAGCGCGGCGAACCCGAGCGCCTTGGAGCGGCGGTGCTTGCGTGGTGCGGTGGGGGGAGCATGCATGAAGGTAGGTCTCCTGGGTCGTGGTACGTGTGCACGACGGACGGCGGGAGAGCGCCTGTGGGGAGGAAGTGAGAGAGCGCTCTCTCGTTACGGTGATGTTTCCCCGGTAGGCCTGTACGCGTCAAGAGGTGTGCGTGATGTGTCTCGTGGGAGGGACCAGTTCGCAACAACTGACGTCACCGGTGCGCCGATTGGGCGACTTCGTGCTCAGTTGGGATGCTCGTTGACTTCATGAACTGATGTCCACGGCCGCCGATGCGCAGTGGTGCGCCACCGCCGATGGCCGGACGAGCGGCCGTGCGGCGCAGGGGGGACCATGGGGCCATGAGCCCGCCCGCCGGTCCCTCGCCCGCCGGACCTTCGCCCGCCGGACCTTCGCCCGCCGGACCTTCGCCCGCCGGATCTTCGCCCGCCGGTCCCTCGCCCGCCGGATCTTCGCCCGCCGGTCCCTCGCCCGCCGGTCCGCAGTGCCCGCCCCGGGGCGTAGGGCGGCGGATCAAGGTCTGGTTCCGCTTCGCCCCGCGTGAGGACTGGCTGCCGTACGACACCGAGGGGCTGTGGGCGACCCGGCTGAGCGCCGACACCGCCCGGGTCGACAACGTGCCCTTCCTCCAGGACGGGGTCGCCGAGGGCGAGACCGTACGGTTCACGACCGACGCGGACGGGGTGCACTGGTCCGCCGGGCGGGTGGCGGACTCGGGCAACTGCACCGTACGGGTGCTGCCGGTGCCGGACGGCCCGCTCGGGCGGGACGCCCGCGCCGTGCACGAGCGGTTCGCCCCGTTCGGGCTGGGTGGTGAGGTCTTCAGCGCGGACTTCCCGCTGGTCGCGTTCACCGTGCCGGGCTCCGCGGACCTGCGGGCGATCAAGGCGCTGCTCGTCCGGGGGGAGAGCGAGGGGTGGTGGCACTTCGAGGTCTCGTGCGCCACGGACGCGTGGCGGGCGGCGTAGGGGCCCGGTCCATGGGCTGGGCCCCTACGCCGGCCGGTTCATGGGCTGGGCCCCTGCGCCGGCCGGTTCATGGGCCGGGTCCCTACGCCGGCCGGTTCATGAACCGCGCCGGAGCAGGCCGGAGCCTCGCTCGGCGATCGGTCCACGACCAGGCGGTCACGGTTACGGTTACGGGGCCGTTGGCCCTGCCTCCCCCACGTCCTTAAGCCTCCTGCGCCTCCTCCACGTCTTGCGCCTCCTGCGCCTCTCCGATCCTCCGGATCACCCGGGCCGGGTTGCCCACCGCGATCACGTTCGCCGGCAGGTCCTTCGTGACGACCGCCCCCGCGCCCACCACCGTGTTCTCCCCGATGCTCACCCCGGGGCAGACGATCACCCCGCCGCCCAGCCACACGTTGTCCCCGATCGTGATCGGCTGCGCGGCCTCCCACTTGGCGCGGCGCGGCTCCGGGTCGATCGGGTGGGTCGGGGTGAGGAGCTGGACGTTCGGGCCCATCTGGACGTCGGCGCCGATCGTGATGCGGGCGACGTCCAGGAACACCGCCCCGAAGTTGACGAACGTGCGCGGGCCCACGGTGACCTGGTGGCCGTAGTCCACCCGCAGCGGCGGACGGATCTCGGCGTCCTCGCCCAGCTCGCCGAGCAGCTCGGCCAGGGCCGCGCGGCGGGCCTCGGGGTCGGCGGCCGACGTGGCGTTGAAGCGCTCGTTCAGGAGCGCCGAGCGCAGGGCGTCCGCCGCGATCTCCGGGTCGTCGGCGAGGTAGAGCTCGCCCGCGAGCATCGCCTCCCGCTGGCTGCGGGTGGTCTTCTCCGCGCCGGTGGTCTTCTCCGTGCTTGTGGTCCTTTCCACGCCCGTGGTCTTCTCCCTGCCGGTGGTCTTCTCCGTGCCGGCCGGGGAGGCGTCCTGCGGCGCGGCGGCGGGGGCGGTGGTGGGGTCGTTCCGGCTGGTCACGAGGGCGTCGTCTCCTTCGTAGGGGGTGATCCGTCCCCGTGCAGTCTGCCCGGGGAGCCCGGTCCCTGTCCCGCCCGCCCCGCCCGCCCCGCCCGCAGCCCCGGCGCCAGGGCCAGCGTCACCGCCAGGGAGAGCGCCGCGACCGCCGCCATCCCGGTCGCGGGCGAGGTCAGCTGTGCGACGGAGCCGGCGACGGCGGCGCCCACGCCCTGCATGGCGAGCATCCCCGAGGAGCTGAGCCCCAGCGCGTGACCGCTCAGCTCCTTGGGCGTCAGGGCCATCAGCCGTTCCTGGAGCAGCAGGCTCGCGCTGAAGCCGACGCTCGCCAGCACCACCGCCACCACCGCCACCGGCAGCGCGGGGTTCAGGGCGAACACCAGGTACGGGGCGGCCAGCAGCAGCCGCAGCGGACTGCCGAGCCGGGCGCGCCACCGCCCCGGCACGAACCGGCCGACCAGCGTGTCCCCGGCCAGCATCCCCAGGGCCCCGCAGGCGAAGAGGAGCCCGGCGTGCGCGGGCGCGTAGGCGATGTACAGGGACTCGCACCCCACCACGAGCCCGTTGGGCACCCACAGGGCGAGGTAGACGGAGCGGCGGGGCGCGGACGACCAGAGCACCGCGTTGGTCCGCCAGGTCTCCCGGACCGAGGCCCGGCCCGTCGCGCGGGGCGGCCTGGCCGTGAGGCCGAAACGGGCGAGGGCCGCCGCGACGGCGTACAGGCCCGCGCCCACCAGCAGCGTGCCGCGCGCCGAGAGAGCGGTCACCAGCACCCCGCCCACCGCGAACCCGAGGATCTGCATGGTGCCCACCGACATGTTGAGCACGGAGCGGCCCAGCAGGAAGCCCCGCTCCGGAAGGATCTCGTTGAGCAGCCCGTACCGCACGCCGCCGCCCAGCGACGAGGCCACCCCCAGCCCCAGCAGGACCGCGAAGAGCGCCCACAGGGGCAGCCCGGGGACCGCCTGTACGCCGGTGCCGAGCGCGAACAGCAGCGCAAGCCCGGTCAGCGTGGCGCGCGGCGGCAGCCGGTCCGCCGCCGAGAGCAGGGTGAGGGCCCCGGCGACCTGGGCCAGGGACGGGCCGAACATGGCCAGCGCCGACAGCAGCGGCGAGCCGGTCGACGCGTACACGAGGGTGCCGAGGGCGAGCCCGGTCGCGGTCTGCGCCGCCACCTGCACGGAGACGGTGGTGAAGAAGGGGAGGAACTCCGGGGTGCGGAAGAGTTCGCGGTAGGTGCGCATCAGCGGAGTCTGGGGCGGTGCCCGGCGGGCGCGTTACTCTTTCGCGGAGAGGCGAAACTTCCCACGTACGGCACCGGGGGCGGCCCATGGGCTGGTGGCAGATCAGCGCGGACACGCTCGCGGGCAGCCGCTTCGTCGTCTCGCCGCTGGCGGAGACCGTGGCGAGCCTGAGCACCCTGGAGCGGGCCGTCGCCGCGCATCCGCGTGAGCGCGCCTGGCTGGAGCGGTGGCTGCCCGCCTACCGGCGGCTCCAGGGCGAGGACCCGCTCTCCGCCCGGATCATCCGGGCCGCCCTCACGCCCCGCTGGAGCGCCGACTTCCTCACCCCGGCCCCCGTCCCCCCGCCCGCCGGGCAGCCGCCGGACACCTTCGCCCAGGAGCTGGCGCGGGTCCGGGCGACGCCGCCGGACGTGGCCCGCGCCGACATCGTCGAGAGCCTGCGCGGACCGCTGCCCGCCGCGCTGGACCGGGACGACCTGGCGCGGCGGAGCGCCGACGTCCTGGAGTGGGTGTGGACGCGGACGGTGGAGCCGGAGTGGCCCGCCCGGCGCCGGGTCCTGGAGGCCGATGTGATCGCCCGTGCCGCCCAGTTGAGCCGGGGCGGCTGGGCCCAGGCGTTCGACGGGATGCGGTCGGGGATGCGGTGGCTGGGGGAGAGCCGGCTCCAGATCAACACCTACGACAACCCGCCGCGCGAACTGGACGGCGCCCAACTGGTGTTCACCCCCGTCACCGCCGACGTGGGGTGGGTCTGCTGGGACATCCCGCACCGCTACGGCGTGGTCTACCCGTGCTCGGGCGCGCTCGCCGACACCGGGCGTGCCCCCGTACCGCAGGCGCTCGGCACGTTGATCGGGCCGGCGCGGGCGGGGGTCCTGGTCCTGCTGGCCACACCGCTGAGCACGACCCAGCTCACCGCGCTGACCGGGCAGGGGCTGGGGTCGGTCGGGCGCCACCTGCGGGTCCTGCTGGACGCGGGGCTGGTACGCCGCCGCCGGGACGGCCGTTCCGTGCTCTACGTCCGCAACGAGGCGGGGGACGGACTGGTGCGCGCCGCAGGCTGAACGCGCCCCGCGCGCGCCCCCGCCCGCAGCAGGGAAGTCACCGGAAGGCGGTGCGGTCCGCATGGATCGCGCGCATGTATGAGTCGTGACATCGGTGACTATTGGCAACGCTCATCGTTGTGACAATTTCTCTCTCGCCAGCAGAGGTCGAGCGAGGGGAATGTCGTGAATCCGGAGTACGCCGCGTACTGCCAGGCGGACCGCCGCTTCTACGACGCACCCCACCGTTCCCTCGGACACGGCGAGGGCGGTGAGCACGGCGAGGGCGCTGAGCATGGCGAGGGCGCTGAGGACCGCTCGTTCTACGCACCGGTCCGGGGCGCCGCCCCCCAGGGGTGGACCCGCTCCCGGCGCGGTGACTGGCTCTCCTTCAGCCCGGACGGGCTCCGGCTGCCGGCCCAGGGCTGGAAGATCCACATATCGGCCGCCGCCGACAACGCGGAATCGGTGCTGGAGAGGGTCGCCGAACACTGTCTGGCCCACCGGCTGCCCTTCAAGTGCATACCGTCGCCCGGCCTGTTGAACCTGCGCAACTCCAAGTACGCGGACCGGGCGGGGAGCGGCAAGTTCATCACCGTGTATCCGCACTCCGAGGACACGTTCCCCGGGGTGTGCGCCGCCCTGATGGCGCTGCTGGAGGGCGAGCACGGCCCGTACATCCTGAGCGATCTGCGGTGCGGGAACGGGCCGGTGCACACGCGGTACGGGGCGTTCGCCGCCCGCTTCTGCACCGGGCCCGACGGGCGGCCCGTGCCCGCCGTCGCCGACCCGCAGGGCCGCCTGGTCCCCGACGACCGGGGCCCGGCCTTCCGGGTGCCCGCCTGGGTGACCCCGCCGGACTTCCTGCGCCCGCACCTCGAAGCCCGCGCCGCCGTCGGCCTGGGCGATGTGCCGTACACCGTCGAGAAGGCGCTCCACTTCTCCAACGGCGGCGGGGTCTACCTGGGCCGGGACACCCGTACCGGCGAGCAGGTCGTCCTCAAGGAGGCCCGCCCGTACGCCGGTCTCGCCGCCGACGGGGCCGACGCCGTCGCCCGGCTGGAGCGGGAGCGGACCGCGCTGGAGCAACTGGCCGGACTGGACTGCGTACCGGCCGTGCACGACGCGTTCGAGGTCGGCGGCCACCACTTCCTCGTCCTCCAGTACCTGCCGGGCGCCACCCTCAACACCGTCTTCGCCCGCCGCTTCCCGCTCGCCCGGCAGAACCCGGCCCCGGAGCTGCTCGCCGAACACGCGACGTGGGCCGAGGAGTTGTACGGGAGGGTCGAGCGGGCCGTCGAGGCCGTACACGCCCGGGGCATCGTCATCAGCGACCTGCACATGAGCAACGTCATGGTCGACGAGGAGACCGGCCGGATCGCCCTGCTCGACTTCGAGGCCGCCTCCCCGGCCGCCGACCGGCGCCGCCAGATCGTCGCCAACCCGGCCTTCGTGGCCCCGCCCGACCGGCGCGGCACCGACATCGACCGGTACGCGCTGGCCTGTCTGCGGCTCGCGCTGTACCTGCCGCTCACCACGCTCTTCGGCATCGACCGCACGAAGGCGGCGGGCCTGGCCCGGGAGATCGCGCACATCTTCCCGGTGGGGGAGGAGAGCCTGCGGCCGGCGGTGGAGGAGATCCAGCGGGGTACGGGGGCGAGTGCGGGCACGGCTACGGGGACGGGAGCGAGCGCGGCTACGGGGCCGAGTGCGGGTACGGAGGCGGGGCCGAGCGCGGCTACGGGAGCAAGTGCGGGTACGGGGCCGCGTTCCGCTACGGGAGCAAGCGCGAGTACGGGGCCGCGTTCCGCTACGGGAGTGAGTACGCGTACGGAGACGGGTTCGGGTGTTCCCGGCCCGCTCCCGCCCGCCCCCGCTGACTGGCCGGACAGCCGCGACTCGATGGCCCGCGCCATCGCCGCCTCCTGTACGCCCCACCGCGAGGACCGATGTTTCCCCGGCGACATCGCCCAGTTCGCCACGGCGACCGGCGGCCAGTCCTTCGCCAACGGGGCGGCCGGAGTGCTCTACGCCCTGCACGAGACCGGCGCCCCGCGCTGCGAGCCGGCCGAGGAGTGGCTGCTGCGGCAGGCCAAGGACCCGGCCTCCGGCTCTCCCCTCGGCTTCTACGACGGCCTTACCGGCATCGCCTGGACCCTGAACCGGATCGGCCGCACCGCCGAGGCCGCCGACCTCACCCGGATCGTCCTCGACCAGCCCCTGGAAGGCCTCACGCCGGGCCTGCACAGCGGGTACGCCGGTATCGGCCTGGCCCTCGACGACCTGGCCCGCACCGCCTCCGCCGCCGAAGGCCCGGCACTCTCCGCCGCGGCCGGCCGCTGCACCGCCCTCGCCGTCCGGGCCCTCGTGGACGGACCGCCACTGCCCCGGACCGGCCTGCTGCACGGCGCGAGCGGGGTCGCCCTGCTGCTGGTGCGCCGGTACGGGACCACCGGGGACAGCGTCCTGCTCGACCTGGCGGCCGCCGCCCTGCGGCGCGACCTGGACCGGTGCCGGGCGGGGGACGACGGGGAACTCCTCGTCGTCGAGGGCAAGCGGCTGATGCCCTACCTCGGAGCGGGCAGCGCCGGAATCGCGGCCGTCATCGACGCCTACCTGGCCCACCGCCCCGACCCCGGGCTGGAGGCCGCGGGCCGCGCCCTGCTCCCGGCCGCGCTCTCCGCTTTCTACGTCCAGCCCGGACTGCTGCGCGGCTCGGCCGGACTCCTCATGCACCTGGCGGCCACGCCCCTGTGCGACGAGGGGACCCGGGAGCGGGCGATCCGCCTCCACACCCGCCTCCTGGCCGGCCACGCCCTCGCGTACGAAGGTGAACTGGCCTTCCCCGGTGAGCAGTTGATGCGGCTGTCGATGGACCTGGCCACCGGGACCGCCGGCTGCCTGCTCGCCCTGGGCAGCGCGCTGGACACCGCGCCGGGCCCGGCCACCACGCTTCCCTTCCTCGCCGCCGCTCCCCGGGCGGCGCACCCCGGCCGCGCGAGCGGCCCCACGGACCGGCTCCTTCAGGGGTCGTAGCACCACAACCGCTCAACACCCAGCCGGAGCAACAGGTTCCGGTTACCGTCCCAGAAAGGAAACACCATCATGGCGCTTCTCGACCTTCAGGCGATGGAGACCCCGGCCGACGAGTCCTTCGGTGAGCTGGCCTCGGGCAGCCAGGTCTCGCTGCTGGTCTGTGAGTACAGCTCGCTGAGCGTGGTCCTCTGCACCCCGTGACGCCTCGCCGCCCGCTCCGCCGGTGACCGCACCGGCGGACCGGGCGGCCCGTCCGCCGGTCCCGAGCGGTTC
>NZ_JBEYKR010000117.1:0-22519 GCF_040703535.1 Streptomyces sp. NPDC007346 | reverse complement strand
CCTCGGGGGGGGGGGGGGGGGGGGGGGGGGGGGGGGGGGGGGGGGGGGGGGCGCGCGCCCGGCCGCGGGGCGGGGGGGGCGGCCGCGGCCCCGCCCCTGCCGCGACGGGGGTGCGTGGTTCCGTACATCGTCGGTGTCCCTTCGACTGTGCGGGGTGGGGTGAGCGGTTCGGCTGTGCGGGGTGAGCGGTTGGACTGTGCGGGGGGAGCGGTGAGGGGCGTCAGCTGTCGAGCCGTACGACGCGGACCGCGCCCGCCGGTACGGCGAGGTGGCCCGCGGCCGGTTCGGCGGTGAGGAGTTCGGTGCCCGGGGCGTCGAGCGGCACCTTGGCGTCGGCGTCGGTGTGGTTGATCGCGAAGAGGTACGTGCCGGTGGAGCCGGTGCGGCGGACCACCTCGACGTCGTGCGGCAGCCCGGTGCGGGGCGCGATGCGGGCGTCCGCGCAGGCCCGCTCCAGGACCGCGTCCAGGTCGGGGCCGCCGAGCCGGGTGGAGACGTACCAGGCGCTGCCCTCCCCCAGCCGGTGCCGGGTGACGGCGGGCCGGCCGGCCGGGATGCCGTCGGCGTACGACCAGACGGTCTCGGCCCCGCGCGGGATCACGACGTCCGACCAGAGGTCGCCGGTCAGCTCCGGTCCTCCGGGTGCGGTCAGGCGGACCGTTCCTCCTTCGGGCAGGGGGGCGAACTCCTCCACGGTCAGGCCGAGGACATCGCGCAGGACACCGGGGTAGGGGCCGGGGTGGACGGCGTCGTCGTCGTCGACGATCCCGGAGAAGTACGAGACGACGAGGGTGCCGCCCCCCTCCACGTACCGGCGCAGGTTACGGCCGGTCTCCTCGGAGGCGAGGTAGAGGGCCGGGACGACCACCAGCGGGTAGCGGGAGAGGTCGGCCTCGGGGTGGGCGAAGTCGACGGTGAGGTGGCGGTCGTAGAGGGCCGCGTAGAAGGTGTCGGCGCGCTCGCGGGCGTCGTGCTCCTGGCTGGGGCGCCACTCCAGGGACTGCGCCCACCAGGACTGCCAGTCCCAGACCATGGCGGCGTCCGCGACGGTCCGGGTCCCCCGGACCCCGTCCAGCAGGCCGAGGTCGGCGCCGAGGCGGGTGACCTCGCGCCAGATGCGGGAGTCCGTCCCGGCGTGCGGCACCATCGCCGAGTGGAACTTCTCGGCGCCGCGCCGGGACTGCCGCCACTGGAAGAACATCGCACCGTCCGATCCCCTGGCCACGTGGGCGAGGCTGTTGCGGGCCATCTCGCCGGGGCGCTTGGCGGGGTTGTGGGGCTGCCAGTTGACGCCGCCGGTGGAGTGCTCCAGGAGCAGCCAGGGGGCGCCGCCCGCGACCGAGCGGGTGAGGTCGGCGGCCATGGCGAGGTTGACGTGGGTGCGGCGGCCGTCGGTGATCAGGTAGTGGTCGTTGCTGACCAGGTCGACCTCGCGGCCCCAGGCCCAGTAGTCGACGGACTCGCACTGGCTGAGCGCGGTCATGAAGTTGGTGGTGACGGGGATGCCCGGGGCGAGCCGGTGCAGGATGTCCCGCTCCGCGCGGAAGTTCTCCCGCATGGTGGCGTCGGCGAAGCGGGCGTAGTCGAGCTGCTGGGCGGGGTTGCCGACGGTCGGGGTGGTGCGGGGCGGGTCGATCTCGTCGAAGCTCCCGTAGCGCTGGCCCCAGAACGCCGTGCCCCAGGCCTCGTTGACCGCGTCGACCGTGCCGTGGCGGGTGGTGAGCCAGCGGCGGAAGTGGGCGGCGCAGCTGTCGCAGTAGCAGGCGCTGACGGGGACGCCGTACTCGTTGTGGACGTGCCAGAGCGCGAGGGCCGGGTGGCTGCCGTAGCGGCGGGCGAGCTGTTCGGTGATGGCGGCGGCGGCCTCGCGGTAGGCGGCCGAGCTGTGGCAGATCGCGCCGCGCGATCCGAAGGCGTACCGGACACCGTCCCGGCCGACCGGGAGCGCCTCGGGGTGGGCCCGGTAGAACCAGGCGGGCGGGACCACGGTGGGGGTGCCGAGGTCGGCGCGGATGCCGTGCTCGTGGAGGAGGTCCAGGAGGCGGTCCAGCCAGCCGAAGTCGTGGACGCCGGGGGCGGGTTCGAGCAGGGCCCAGGAGAAGATCCCGACGCTGACCATGGAGACCCCGGCCTCCGCCATCAGGGCCATGTCCTCGTGCCAGACCTCCTCGGGCCACTGCTCTGGGTTGTAGTCCCCGCCGAAGGCGAGGCGGCGCAGCCCGTGCGGGGCGGTGGGGGGAGCGGGGTGGGGCATGAGGGCTCCTGGGTTCGAGCGGGAACCGTTCGACGGGGCCTCAGGGGCGGTGCCCGTATCGGCTTCCGGGGCGGTTTCCGGAACGACTTCTGAAACGACTGGTGAACGACTTCTGGGACGACTTCTGGGAACGTGCACACACTCACTCGGTGGCGCTAGGCCAACATAACCGCACAGCAACAACCATTGACAAGTGTCGGTTTGGTTTCTCTACTGTGAACGCTCACAGCGCATCGCAGCGCTGCACCCGCGCCTCACCCGCGCCTCTCGTCAGGGGAGAACCCATGAAGTACCGCATCGTCGCGGCGTCCTCGGCAGCCGTGCTCACCGCCACCGCCCTGCTCTCGGGCTGCGGGTCGCCGGAGAGCGACAGCGCGGACGGACCGTCGGCCGACAACCCCGTATCGCTCACCTACTGGGCCTGGGCGCCCGGCCTGGACAAGGTCGCGGACCTCTGGAACGAGGGCGAGGGCAAGAAGGCCGGGATCAAGGTCACGGTGAAGAAGCAGGCGTCCGGCGACGACCTGGTCACCAAGATCATCACGGCGGCCAAGGCGCACAAGGCCCCCGACCTGGTGCAGGCGGAGTACCAGGCGCTGCCCACCCTGGTCTCCAACGATGTGCTGGCCGACATCTCCGAGGAGGCCGGGGGGACGAAGGGGCAGTTCGCGGAGGGGATCTGGCAGCAGGCCACGCTCGGCTCCGACGCCCTGTACGCGCTGCCGCAGGACTCCGGCCCCCTGATGTTCTACTACCGCAAGGACCTCTTTCAGGAGTACGGCCTGACCGTGCCGGAGACCTGGGACGCCTTCGCCGAGACCGCCCGCGCGCTGAAGAAGAAGGCCCCCGACAAGGCCCTGACCACCTTCTCCTCCAACGACGCCGGGCTCTTCGCGGGCCTGGCCCAGCAGGCCGGCGCCCAGTGGTGGACCACCGGCGACGAGAAGTGGAAGGTCGCCATCGACGACCCGGCCACCCGCAAGGTCGCCGACTTCTGGGGCTCCCTGGTGAAGGAGGGGGCCATCGACAACCAGCCGATGTACACCCCCGCCTGGAACAAGGCGCTCAACACCGGCACCCAGATCGCCTGGGTCAGCGCGGTCTGGGCGCCCGGCACGCTCACCACGGCCGCCCCGGACACCAAGGGCAAGTGGGCCATGGCGCCCCTCCCCCAGTGGACGGCCGGGCAGAACGTCACCGGCAGCTGGGGCGGCTCCTCCACCGCGGTCACCAACGACTCGCCGCACAAGAAGGCCGCCGCCACCTTCGCCACCTGGCTGAACACCGACCCGCAGGCGGTCGCGGCCCTGGTCGAGGAGAGCGGCATCTACCCGGCCGCGACCGCCGCCCAGACCGGCGGCGCGCTGGCCAAGGCCCCCGACTACTTCGCCGGCCAGCCCGGCTTCTACACCGAGGCCGCGAAGATCGCCGCGGGCACCGCCCCGGCCGCCTGGGGCCCGAACGTCAACGTCGCGTACACCGCCTTCAAGGACAACTTCGCCGCCGCGGCCAAGCGGAAGGGCGACTTCGGCACGGCGCTCACCGCCATGCACGACGCCACGGTCACCGACCTGAAGAAGCAGGGCTTCGGAGTCTCCGAGTGACACGCCCGCGCCGCACGAAGAGGTACGGGGTCAAGAGCGCCCCGTACCTCTTCCTGGCCCCCGCAGCCCTGCTCTTCCTGCTCTTCTTCGCCCTGCCCATCGGCTACGCCCTCCTGCTGAGCCTGCGCCGCACCGAGGTCAAGGGCCTCGGGCTCGGCCGGGGCGCGCGGGAGGAGGTCTGGGCCGGGCTCGCCAACTACGCCGACGCGCTCACCGACTCCGAGCTGCTCCACGGGGCGCTGCGCATCCTCGGGTACGGCGCGATCGTCGTCCCCGTGATGCTCGGGCTCGCCCTCCTCTTCGCCCTGCTGCTGGACAGCGACCGGGTCCGGCTGCGCGGCTTCACCCGGCTGGCGATCTTCCTGCCGTACGCCGTTCCGGGTGTGGTCGCCGCCCTGATGTGGGGCTTCCTCTACCTGCCGACCGTCAGCCCCTTCCACTACCTGCTGGAGCGGGCCGGGCTGCCGCAGCCCGATCTGCTGGACGGCGGCCCGCTCTACGTCGCCCTGGCCAACATCGCCGTCTGGGGCGGCACCGGCTTCAACATGATCGTGATCTACACCGCGCTGCGGGCGATCCCGGCCGAGGTCTTCGAGGCGGCCCGGCTGGACGGCTGCTCGCCGTGGCAGATCGCCGTGCGGATCAAGATCCCGATGGTGGCGCCCTCGCTGGTGCTCACCTTCTTCTTCTCGATCATCGCCACGCTCCAGGTGTTCAGCGAACCGACCACCCTGAAGCCGCTCACCAACTCCCTCTCCACCACGTGGAGTCCGCTGATGAAGGTCTACCAGGACGCGTTCGTCAACAACGACATCCACGCGGCCGCCGCCCAGGCGGTCATCATCGCCGCCGCCACCCTGGCCCTGTCCTTCGGCTTCCTGCGGGCGGCCAACTCCCGTACGGGGGAGCCCCGCACGAGCAACTCCCGTACGGGCAGCCCCCGTACGAGCAACTCCCGTACGAAGCAGGGAGCATGACCATGAGCGCCCCCGTCCTGCCGACCGCCCCGCCACCGGCCCGGGTCTCCGCGCCGCCGGCCCCGGGCCCCGACCGCCCCCGCCGCTTCCCGCTGCTGCCGACCGCCGCCCTCCTCCTCGGCGCGCTCTACTGCCTGCTGCCCGTCGCCTGGGTGCTGGTCGCCTCGACCAAGTCCGGCAGCGAGCTGTTCTCCACCTTCACCTTCCTGCCCGGCACCGGCTTCGCCGACAACGTCGGCGACCTCACCGCGTACCGGGAGGGCGTCTACTGGCGGTGGATGGCCAACTCCGCCTTCTACGCGGGCGTCGGCGCGCTGCTCTCGACGGCCGTCTCCGCCGTCTCCGGCTACGCGCTGGCGATGTACCGCTTCCGGGGCCGCGAGTCCCTCTTCAACATCCTGCTGGCCGGGGTGCTGATGCCGCCGGTGATCCTCGCGGTGCCGCAGTACCTGCTGCTGGCCAAGGCCGACCTCACGGACTCGTACCTCTCCGTGCTGCTCCCGGTGATCCTCTCCCCGTACGGGGTCTACCTCGCCCGGATCTACGCGGCTGCCGCCGTGCCCGGCGATGTCGTCGAGGCGGGGCGGATGGACGGCGGCGGGGAGTGGCGGATCTTCCGGACGATCGCGCTGCCGATGATGCTGCCGGGTCTGGTGACCGTCTTCCTGTTCCAGTTCGTCGCGATCTGGAACAACTTCCTGCTGCCGTACATCATGCTCGGCGACGACGAGAAGTTCCCCGTCACGCTGGGCCTGTACACGCTGCTCCAACAGGGCGCGAGCACGCCCGCCCTCTACACCCTGGTGATCACGGGAGCGCTGCTCGCCATCGTCCCGCTGATCGCCCTGTTCCTGGTCATCCAGCGCTTCTGGAGCCTCGATCTGCTCTCCGGAGCCGTAAAGTCCTGACCGCTCCCCAACGTCAGGGCCCTCGATGATGAAAGATCATGCACCATGAGCCGCACTGAACAGACCGGCGCGGGCCGCCGCCGGCCGCCGACCATCCACGACGTGGCACGGGAGGCGGGGGTCTCCCGGGGCACGGTCTCCCGGGTCCTCAACGGCGGCCACAACGTCAGCCCCGCCGCGCTCGACGCGGTCAACTCCGCCATCCGCAAGACCGGTTACACGGTGAACCGGCATGCCCGGTCCCTGATCACCGGCCGCTCCAACTCGGTGGCGTTCCTGCTGACCGAGCCGCAGGAGCGGTTCTTCGAGGACCCGAACTTCAACGTTCTGCTGCGGGGTTGTACGTCGGCCCTCGCCGCGCACGACATCCCGCTGCTGCTGATGATCGCGGGCACGGAGGCGGAGCGCCGCCGCAACATGCGCTACATCGCCGGCCATGTGGACGGGGTCCTGCTGGTCTCCAGCCACTCCGGCGATCCGGTCGCCGCCCAGCTGCACGAGGCCGGGATTCCGCTGGTGGCCTGCGGCAAGCCGATCGGGCAGGGCTCGAAGGTGAGTTACGTGGCGGCGGACGACCGGGACGGCGCGCGGGACATGGTGCGCTTCCTGTACGCCTCCGGGCGGCGCCGGATCGCCACGGTCAGCGGGCCGCTGGACACCCCCGGTGGGGTGGAGCGCCTGGCGGGGTACCGGGAGACGCTCGCGGAGTGCGGGCTGCCCGCCGACGAGGCGCTGATCGCCCAGGGCGACTACAGCCGCGCGGGCGGCGAGGCGGCCGCCGCCGCGCTGCTGGAGCGGGCCCCGGAGCTGGACGCGGTGTTCGTCGCGTCGGACCTGATGGCCCAGGGCGTGCTGGCGGCGCTGGAGCGGGCCGGGCGGCGCGTACCCCAGGATGTCGCGGTGGGCGGCTTCGACGACTCCCCCGCAGCCGTCGCCTCCCGCCCGGCCCTGACGACGATCCGGCAGCCGTGGGACCGGATCAGCGCCGAGATGGTGCGGGTGCTGCTGGCCCGGATCGGCGGGGAGGACCCGGCCGCGGTGATCCTCCCCACCGAGCTGGTACGCCGGGACTCGGCGTGACCCGGCGCTCGGCGCGGACTACTTGACGGCGTCCAGCGCCGGGTAGTCGGTGTAGCCCTTGGCGTCGCCGCCGAAGAACGTCGACGGGTCGGGGTCGTTGAAGGGGCCTCCGGCCTTGAGCCGGGCGGGCAGGTCCGGGTTGGCGAGGAAGAGCACGCCGTACGAGATCAGGTCGGCGATCCCGTCGTCGATCACGGTGTGGTCGTCCGGCCCGGTCGGCCCGTCGGAGTGGATGTTGATGAGGACGGGGCCGGTGAACTTCTTGCGCAGGGCGAGGGTCAGCTCGCGGATCGGGGCGTTCTCCAGGATGTGCAGGTAGGCGATGCCGAGCGGCTCGATCTCCTGGACCAGCGCGGTGTAGACGGCTTCCGGGGCCGGCTCGTCGATGTCGTTGTACGGGTTCGAGGGCGAGATGCGCAGCCCGGTGCGGGCGGCGCCGATCTCGGCCGCGACCGCCTTGACGACCTCCACGGCGAACCGGATGCGGCCGGCGTCCGAGCCGCCCCACTCGTCGGTGCGCAGGTTGGCGTTGGGCGCGAGGAACTGGTGGATGAGGTAGCCGTTGGCCCCGTGCAGCTCGACCCCGTCGAACCCGGCCTCGATGGCGTTGCGGGAGGCGGAGACGAAGTCGGCGATGGTCTGCCGGATCTCGGCGTCGGTCAGCTCGTGCGGCTCGACGAAGTCCTTGGGGCCCTCGTCGGTGTAGACCTGGCCCTCGGCCTTGATCGGGGAGGGGCCGACCGGGACCAGGCCGTCGGGGAGCAGGACCGGGTGGCCGATGCGGCCCGCGTGCATGATCTGGGCGAAGATCCGGCCACCCTCGGCGTGCACCGCGTCGGTGACCTTGCGCCAGGAGGCGACCTGCTCGGCGCTGTGCAGCCCCGGCGTGAAGGGGTAGCCCTGGCCCACGACGGAGGGCTGGATGCCCTCGGTGATGACGAGGCCGGCCGAGGCGCGCTGGGCGTAGTAGGCGGCCGTGAGCTCGGTGGCCGTGCCGCCCTCGCCCGCCCGGCTCCGGGTCATCGGGGCCATCACGATGCGGTTGGCCAGCGGGGTGCCGGACAGGTCGATCGGGTCGAAAGCGGTGGTCATGCGAGCTCCCAGAGAAGTATGTGGGCCGAGCCGGAATAAGTATGTGGTCGGCCAATCATTGGCGCTGACCGCCACTGTAGCGCATTGTTTGGCCGACCAAGGTAAAGTGGCCGGAAGCTGCTGGAAATCATCGAAATACCACCGGAGCAGCACCGAGGAGCCCCGACATGAAGACCGGCCGTATCAGCACCGCGGAAGCCGCCTGTACTGACGCGCTGCCGGGAGCGGCGCCCTGTGGTCCCGTGAGCCATGCCGTCTCGCGCGTCGCCCGGCTGCACCGGATCGCGGCGGGGAAGCTGCTGAAGGGGCTGGGGCTCTACCCGGGCCAGGAGCTCTTGATGATGCACCTGTGGGACGTGGGGCCGGTCCGCCAGGCCGAGCTGATCAAGACCCTGGACCTGGACCCGTCCACGGTCACCAAGATGCTCCAGCGCCTCGAGCAGACCGGGCATGTACGCCGCCGCCCCGACCCGGACGACCGGCGGGCCGTACTGGTCGAGGCGACGGACGAGAGCTGCGCGCTGCACACGGCGGTGCGGGACGCGTGGGACAGCCTGGAGGAGCAGACGCTCGCGGGGCTGGAGAGCGATGAGCGCGGTGAGCTGACACGGCTGCTGGCGAAGGTGGAGGCCAACCTCTGCCACGAGACGGAGGGGTGCCCAGGGCAGGGCTGACCGGAGCGGGGCCGAGGGAGACGGGGCGCCCGGGGCCGCACGGCTGCGGGGCTGGGCGGCTGCGGGGCCGCACGACTGGGCGACTGCGGGGCTGGGCGGCTGCGGGGCTGGGAGCCAAGGGTCCCCGAGGGTCCAAGGGGCCGAGAGTCCAAGGTGCTGAGCGGTCAAAGGGCTGAGCGGCCGAAGAGCCGCCGGACCGAGCGGACGCGGGGCCCTCAGGCCGGCCGGCCCAACACGTCCAGCACCCGGTCCACATCCGCCTCGGTGTTGTAGAGGTGACAGGAGATCCGCAGGTTCCCGACGGGCGTGGAGACCGCGATCCCGGCCTTCGCGAGCTGCGGTTCGCGGCTCTCGAGCCCCGGCGCGGAGACGATCGCCGACTCCCCGGGCACCACCTCGTGCCCCAGCTCCGCCAGCCCCGAGCGCAGCCGGGCGGCGAGGGAGGTGGCGTGCGCGTACAGCGCGTCGGTGCCGATCTCCGCGAGCAGCGCGAGGGAGTGCTCGGCCCCGTGGTACGAGAGGAAGGCGGGCGGCGCGTCGAACCCCCTCGCGCCGGGGGCGACCCGCTCCAGCGGACCGTAGTTGCCGCTCCAGGGCGCCCCGGCGGTGACCCAGCCCGCGAAGAGGTGCGGCAGGGTGGCCTGCGCCTCCTCGGTCACGGTGAGGAACGACGTACCCCGGGGGCAGAGCAGGAACTTGAAGCCGCCGGTCACGGTGTAGTCGTACGCCCCGGCGTCCAGCGGGAACCAGCCCGCCGACTGGGTGGCGTCCAGCAGGGTCCGGGCCCCGTGCGCGGCGGCGGCGGTGCGGACGGCGGCGAGGTCGGCGACCCGGCCGTCGGCCGACTGGACCGAGGAGAAGGCGACGAGCGCGGTCGTGGGCCGTACGGCGTCGGCGAGGTCACCGAGCGGGACGTACCGCATGCGCAGGTCGCCGCGGAGTGCGAACGGGCTGACGACGGAGGCGAACTCGCCCTCGGGTGCCAGGACTTCGGCGCCCGCCGGGAGCGAGGCGGCGATCAGCCCGACGTGGACGGTGACCGAGCTGCCGGTGGCGACCCGGTCCGGCCGGACCCCGGCGAGCCGGGCGAAGCCGGCCCGTGCCGCCTCCACCGCGTCGAAGCTGCCCGCGCCGATCCGGCGGCCGGCGGCGTTCTCGTCGGCGAGGGCCTTGACGGCGGCGACGGTCCGGCGGGGCAGCAGCCCCCAGCTGGAGGTGTTGAGGTACGTGACCTCCGGGGCGAACTCGGCGGCGGCCGCCTGGCTGAGCGGAGAGCTGAGCGGAGAGATCGTCATGCGCTCAGCCTGGAGGCCCCGCCGCCCCTGGTCAATCACCGCGATCCGCGAGACGCACCCAGGACATTGCCATGGGTGCGGCGCGCGGAGGCGGTGCGGGGCTCAGCCCTCGGGAACCTCGCAGGCGCCGTCCGTGCCGCAGGCCGCCGCGTCGCCGCCGACGGTGGTCGGTGTGGTGGCCGGACGGTCCTTCCACGCCTGCTCCAGCGCCTGGACGAAGACCTCCGAGGGCTGGCCGCCGGAGATCCCGTACCGCCGGTCGAGCACGAAGAACGGCACCGCGTCGGCGCCCAGTTCGGACGCCTCGCGCTCATCGGCCCGGACCTCGTCCGCGTACGCCGCCGGGTCGGTGAGCACCGCCCGCGCCTCGTCGGCGTCGAGCCCGGCCTCCACGGCGAGGGCGAGGAGCACGTCGTCGTCGAAGACCGAGCGCTCCTCCGCGAAGTTGGCCCGGTAGGCGAGGGTCAGCAGTTCGTCCTGGCGGCCGCGGGCCTTGGCCAGGTGCAGCAGCCGGTGGATGTCGAAGGTGTTCCCGTGGTCCCGGCCCTCGGTGCGGTAACCGAGCCCCTCGGCCCGCGCGTTGGCCGCCACGTTGGCCTCCATGGCGGCGGCTTCCTCACGGGTCCGCCCGTACTTGGTGGCCAGCATGTCGATGACCTGCTCCCTCTCCCCCTTGGCCCGCCCGGGGTCGAGCTCGTAGGAGCGGTGCACGACCTCGACCTCGTCCCGGTGGGCGAACTCGGCGAGCCCCTTCTCGAAGCGGGCCTTGCCGATGTAGCACCAGGGACAGGCGATATCGGACCAGATCTCGACGCGCATGACTCTTCTTCTCTCCAGGGGTCGCGGACGGGTTGCGGAGTCCCTCCTCGGGACAGACCTCTCGGTCGAACACCGAACCTGACCAGCTGATTCCCGGAGCCGGGGCCGGCGCGGGGCGAGGCGGACCAGAAGCCGGCCGGGCCGGGGCCGCCGCGGTCCTTACTCCGCGGCGGCCCCGTGTCACCGCCCGTCGCGCAGGTCCTCCACTCCCCCGGCCAGGAACGCGATCCGGTCGAAGACCGCGCCGCAGCCCTCCCCCGTGGGGGACTGCACCAGGAAGCCGGCCCGAGCCGCCGCCCGCTGGTGCGGGGTGCCCAGGGTGAAGACGCGGACGAAGGTCCAGGTCTCGCCGTCGGCGGAGGCGTGGAAGGCGTAGGCGTTGCCGGTGCGGCTGAGGCGGAGCCAGTGGCTGTCCTCCTCCACCACGAACGCGTTGGCGTCGTCGGAGTGGCCCCGGGTGACGACGCTGCACACGGTCGCGAGGCCCGAGGAGTGCTCCAGGCAGAGCTTGGCCCACTCCTGGTCGCCGAGGTGGAGATGCAGCGCCCCGGCGTCGCCCGCCGCGGCCAGGCCGGGGCGGATCCGGGCCAGGAGCCGGAAGTCGCCGTCGCCCACCGGGCCGAGCAGGCGTGGCGCGTCGGTGGTGGAGGCCGGGGTGTCGGCGGTGGGCGGTACGAAGAGGTCCTGGCCGGGGCCCGCGCGGCCGGTCAGGATTCCGTCGGCGTGCGTCCAGCGCCCGTCGGGGCCACAGGGGTCCAGGGCGAAGGGGAGTGCGTCCAGCTGGAGGCTCATGCCCGGCGTCCGTCCACGCGGCGGGGCAGCTCCAGCGGGTTGGCCTCGCGCAGCTCCGGCGGGAGGAGCGCTTCGGGGGTGCTCTGGTACGTCACCGGGCGCAGCCAGCGCTCGATGGCGGTGGCGCCGACCGAGGTGGAGGCGGAGGTGGCGGCCGGGTAGGGGCCGCCGTGGTGCTGGGCGGGGGCGACGGCGACGCCGGTCGGCCAGCCGTTGACCAGGATGCGGCCGGCGAGCGGGGCGAGGGCGGTGAGGAGCGCGGCCGCCTCCGGGTCGTCGCCCTCCGTCGCGGTCTGGAGGGTGGCGGTGAGGTTGCCGGGGAGGCGGGCGAGGACGGCGGCGACCTCGTCCTCGGAGGCGTACCGGGCGATCACGGTGACCGGGCCGAAGCACTCCTCCAGGAGCGCGTCGTGCGGGCCCTCGGCGGCCAGGTGGGCGGCCGGGACGGTGAGGAATCCGGCGGAGACGGTGTGCTCGCCGCCCGCGCCGGGGGTGACGGGGGCCTCGACGTCCGGGAGCTCCGTCCGTTCGCGTACGCCCGCGAGGAAGGCGTCCCGCATCCGGTGGTCCAGCATCACCCCGGAGCCGGCGGAGCTGACCGTCTCGGTGAGGGCCTTGACCAGCCGGTCGCCCGTGTCGCCGGCGGGGGCGAGGACGAAGCCGGGCTTGGTGCAGAACTGGCCGACGCCCAGGGTCATCGAGGAGCCGAGCCCGGCGCCGATCCGCTCCGCCCGCTCGGCGGCGGCCGCGCCGGTGACGACGACCGGGTTGAGCGAGCCGAGTTCGCCGTGGAAGGGGATGGGGACGGGGCGGGCGGCCGCCGCGTCGAACAGGGCGCGTCCGCCGCGCACCGATCCGGTGAAGCCCGCCGCGCTCACCAGCGGGTGGCGGACCAGCTCGACGCCCGCGTCGAAGCCGTGGACCAGGGTCACCACGTCTTCGGGCAGGCCGGTGCGGGCGGCGGCGCGGCGGAGCACCGAGGCGCAGAGCTCGGAGGTGGCCGGGTGGCCGGGGTGCGCCTTGACGACGACCGGGCAGCCCGCCGCGAGGGCGCTGGCGGTGTCGCCGCCGGGGACGGAGAAGGCGAGCGGGAAGTTGCTGGCCGCGTAGACGGCGACGACCCCGAGCGGGATCTTGTAGCGGCGCAGGTCGGGCCAGGGCGGGGTGCGGGAGCCGTCCTCGTGGTCGATGTGGATGTCGAGGTAGGCACCTTCGTCGACGACCTCCGCGAAGGCCCTCAACTGGGCCGCGGTGCGCGCGAGTTCCCCGGTGAGCCGGGCCGGGCCGAGGGCGGTCTCCGCGTCGGCGGCCTCGATGATGTGCTCGTCGGACTCCTCCAGCAGTTCCGCCGCGGCGCGCAGGAACGCGGCGCGTGCCGTGCGGTCGGCCAGGGCGCCGCGTACGGAGTGGGCCGCCCGGACCGCGCGGTCGACCTCCTCGGCGGTGGCCTCCACCGCGACCTGCTCGCGCGGGTTCCCGCTCCGGGGATCGACACTCCAGACTGGTGCTGCGCTCACCGTGATTCCCTCCGGGTCCGGCGGCCCTCGCACGCGGGGCCGCACATCAGAAAGCGTTCGGTATTCTGAACAGAGTTCCTGATCATGAATATGCTCGGACTCTATTTCCGGGCGTTCCGTGTTGGCAATCCATGGTGGTGGGCTTTCCGGGCGCAGAGCCGAGGACCGAAGAAGGAGCGTGGGGCGATGTCGGTCGCCGAGCCCGGTGGGGCACAGGTCAAGTCCGCGGTACGGACGGTGGAGCTGCTCGAACACTTCGCGGGGCGCCCCGGCATGCACTCGCTCGCCGCCGTCCAGGAGGCCGTGGGCTACCCCAAGTCCAGCCTCTACATGCTGCTGCGCACCCTGGTCGAGCTCGGCTGGGTGGAGACCGACGCGACGGGCACCCGGTACGGGATCGGGGTGCGCGCCCTGCTGGTGGGCACCTCCTACATCGACGGCGACGAGGTCGTGGCCGCCGCCCGGCCCACCCTGGACCGGCTCCTGGACGACACCACGGAGACCATCCACCTGGCCCGGCTCGACGGGACGGACGTGGTCTACCTCGCCACCCGGCAGTCCCAGCACTACCTGCGCCCCTTCACCCGGGTCGGCCGCCGGCTGCCCGCGCACTCCACCTCGCTCGGCAAGGCGCTGCTGGCCACCCACAGCGACGAGCGGATCCGCGAGATGCTCCCCGAGACGCTGCCCGCGCTGACCGAGCACACGATCACCGACCGCGAGAAGCTCATCGAGGAGCTGCGCCTGGTCCGCGAGCGGGGGTACGCGGTGGACCGCGAGGAGAACACCCTCGGCCTGCGCTGCTTCGGCGTCGCGATCCCCTACCGCACGCCCGCCCGCGACGCGGTCAGCTGCTCGGTCCCGGTCGCCCGCCTCACCCCCGCCCACGAGCGGACGGTCAAGGACGCCCTGCTGGACGCCCGCGACCGGCTGGCCCTCGCCACGCGGAGGCTCTGACCCGGGGCGCCGACGACGTGAGAAATCGGTGAGAAGCGGCACAACCGGGAACGGGCGCGGCGCCCCCACTCGTCCCTCCAGCGGGATGAACAAGACAATCAGGCGCGCTTCGGTCTTCTGTCTGCTCATGGTGCTCGCCCTGCTGGTGCGGGCGACCTGGGTGCAGGGCTACCAGGCCAAGGCGCTCGCAGACGACGAGCACAACCGGCGGAACACCATCGCGCAGTACGCGCGGCCGCTCGGGGACATCATCGTGGCCGGTTCGCCGGTCACCGGATCGAAGGGGACCAGCGGTGGCGACCTCCGGTACAAGAGGACCTACACCCAGGGCGAGCTCTACGCGGCCGTGACGGGCTACAGCTCGCAGGCGTACGGGGCGACCCAGCTCGAAGGCATCTACGGCGACGTCCTGGACGGCACGGACAACCGCCTGAAGAACCCGGCCGACCTGATCACCGGCAGACAGGCCGCCCCCGGCAACGTCCTCACCACCATCGACCCGGGCGTCCAGAAGGCGGCCTACGAGGCGCTCGGCGACGACAAGGGCGCGGCGGTGGCCATCGAGCCGGGGACCGGCCGCATCCTGGGCATGGTCTCCACCCCCTCGTACGACCCCTCGGACATCAGCGGTACGGACAGCGGCGACGCCTGGCAGGAGCTGCTGGACGACCAGGACAAGCCGCTGGTCAACCGGGCGCTGCGGCAGCCGCTGGCGCCGGGCTCCACGTTCAAGCTGGTGGTCGCGGCGGCGGCGCTGGAGAACGGGCTGTACGGCTCGGTCGACGAGGCCACCGAGAGCCCCGACCCGTACACCCTCCCCGGCACCCGCACGGTCCTGCGCAACGAGAACGCCTCCGCCCCCTGCGAGAACGCGACCCTGCGCACCGCCCTCCGGTTCTCCTGCAACAACGTCTTCGCCAAGGTGGCGGCCGACCTCGGCCAGGACAAGGTCAAGGAGATGGCGGACGCGTTCGGGTTCGACACGGAGAAGCTGGACGTCCCGGTGCGGGCGGCGCCGAGCGTCTACCCGACCGGCATGGACGACGCGCAGACGGCGCTGACGGGCATCGGCCAGTTCGAGGTCACCGCGACCCCGCTCCAGATGGCGATGGTCACCGCGGCCCTCGCCAACGGCGGTGAGCTGGCCGCCCCGCACATGGTCTCGGCCGTGACGGACGGGGACGGGTCCACGCTGGAGGAGACCGCTGACGGGCAGAGCGAGCGGGTGGTGCGGGAGGAGACCGCGAAGCAGTTGCGCAGCGCGATGGTGACCGTCGTGGAGGAGGGCACCGGCACCAACGCCCGTATCGCCGGGGCCGAGGTCGGCGGGAAGACGGGGACCGCGCAGAACGGCGTGGACAACAGCAACACCCCCTACGCCTGGTTCACCTCGTACGCGAAGGACGACAGCGGCGGCAAGGAGGTCGCCGTCGCGGTGATCGTCGAGGACTCCGGCTCGGCGCGCTCCGAGGTCAGCGGCAACGGCCTCGCGGCGCCGATCGCGCAGAAGATGATGAAGGCGGCGCTGGAGCGGTGAGCGAGGCAGGGGGCCGGCGAGCGCGGGATGCGTTCGGCCTCCTCACCCCGTACGGTCGGCGTGCCCCCGCCACCGTCCCCGTACCGCCGGCCCCACCCCGTACCCGCCCCTACCGCGCCCCCGCCCCGCCCGCGAACGGGATCTCCGTGGCGCCGCCCGGCCGGACCGGCCCCGCCGGGTGCGTCCACAGTCCCGCCTCGGCCAGCCGGGGCAGGACGCCCTCGCCGAACCAGTACGCCTCCTCCAGGTGCGGGTAGCCGGAGAGCACGAACTCGTCGATGCCCAGCGCGTGGTACTCCCTGATCCGTTCGGCGACCTCCGCGTGGCTGCCGACCAGGGCGGTGCCCGCGCCGCCCCGGACGAGGCCGATGCCGGCCCACAGGTTGGGGTGGATCTCCAGGCCGTCCCGGCCGCCGCCGTGCAGCTCCAGCATCCGCCGCTGCCCCTCGGACTCGCTGCGCGCCAGCCCCTCCTGGACCGACCGCACGGTGGCCGGGTCGAAGCCGGCGAGCAGCCGGTCCGCCTCGGCCCAGGCCGCCTGCGAGGTGTCCCGGGTGATCACGTGCAGCCGGATGCCGAACCGTACGGTGCGGCCCTGTTCGGCGGCGAGGGACCTGATCCAGGCGATCTTCTCCGCGACCTGGGCCGGCGGCTCGCCCCAGGTGAGGTAGACGTCCGCGTGGCGGGCGGCGACGCGGCCGGCCGCCGGGGAGGAGCCGCCGAAGTAGATCTCCGGTACGGGGTCGGGGACCCGGGTGAGCCGGGCCTGCTCGACGTGGAGGTGTTCCCCGTCCAGGTCGACGGTCTTGCCGTCCCACAACTGCCGGACGATCTCCAGGAACTCGCCGGTGCGGGCGTAGCGGGCGTCCTTGTCCAGGAAGTCCCCGTAGGCGCGCTGTTCATGGCTCTCGCCGCCGGTCACGACGTTCAGCAGCAGCCGTCCGCCGGTCTGCCGCTGGTAGGTGGAGGCCATCTGGGCGGCGAGCGTCGGCGAGACGAACCCGGGGCGGAAGGCGACCAGGAACTTCAGCCGCTCGGTGTGCTGGCTGACCATCGCCGTGGTCAGCCAGGCGTCCTCGCACCACGCCCCGGTGGGGGTGAGCACCCCGGTGAAGCCGACGTCCTCGGCGGCGCGGGCTGTCTGGGCGAGGTAGCGGACCGTCGGCGGCCGGTCGCCGCCCGCCGCCGTGACCGGGGTTCCATGGCCGCCTCCCACGACATGGCGGCTGTCGCCGTTGGTGGGCAGGAACCAGTGGAAGGTCAGGGACATCGTCTCTCCGAAGGGATGCGTACGGGAAGGGGGCAGGTCACAGGAGGCCGTGGCGGGGTGGGCGGGTGCCGTTGAGGACGTACCGCCCGATGTGCTGGATCTTCCAGCGGGCGGGGTCGTGCAGGGTGTGGGTGCGGGCGTCGCGCCAGTGCCGGTGCAGGTTGAGGCTGTCGAGGGCGGCGCGCGTCCCGGAGACCTCGAAGAGCGCGTCCGCGATCTCCAGCGCCGCGCTCCCCGCGTACGCCTTCGCCGCCGCCACCGCGATCGACGCCTCGGCCGCGCTGTCGTCGTCCAGCTCCGCCCGTG
Organism: Streptomyces sp. NPDC007346; assembly: GCF_040703535.1. NCBI lineage: Bacteria > Bacillati > Actinomycetota > Actinomycetes > Kitasatosporales > Streptomycetaceae > Streptomyces > Streptomyces sp. NPDC007346. The sequence continues at coordinate 5,437 of NZ_JBEYKR010000117.1, read as the reverse complement.
CGCTGTCCACGGCCCGCGCGGCGGCGGCCAGCAGGGCGTCGGCGGCCCGGTGGCGGACGGCGAGTTCACCGAAGCGCTGGATGAGGAGGGGGTCCTCGGCGGCGCTCTCGTACCCGCTCTCGAACCAGGGCCGGCTCCGGGTCGTCACGAACTCCACCGCCTCCGCCAGCGCTCCGGCGGCGATCCCGGCGTCGATGGCGGTGTGCAGCAACTGGGCCAGAGCGCCGTGGAGTTGGGGGCCGGTGAAGGTGAGGTGGTGCGGGACGACGTGGGCCGCCGGGACCCGTACGGACTCCAGGGTGACCGTGCCGCTCGCGGTCGTGCGCTGCCCCATGCCGTCCCAGTCGTCGGTCACGGTGAGGCCGGGGGCGCCGGCGGGGACGTACGCGACATGGAGCAGGTCGTCCCGGCCGCGGGCGAGGACGGGGATCCAGTCGGCGAAGAGGGCCCCGGTGGAGTAGTTCTTCACCCCGGTCAGGAGGTACGAGCCGTCGCCCGTGGCCACCAGCCGGGTGCGGATGTCCTGGAGGTGCCTGGTCCCGACCTCGGACTGGGCGTTGCCGAAGCGGCGGCCGGCCAGTACCTCGGCGAAGAAGAAGGCCCGCTGCTCCGGACTCCCCTGCTGCCTAAGGACGTTGACGTACGCGAAGTGGCTCTGCGGGATCTGCGCCAGGCTGGCGTCGGCGGAGGCCAGCAGCCGGAAGACCTCCGCGAGGGTGGCGGCACGGACGTCGGCCCCGCCGTGCTCGGCCGGGACGGTGACGGCGAGGAGGCCGGTGGCGGTGAGCCGGTCGAGTTCGGCGCGGGGCAGCTCACGGCGGGCGTCCCGTCCGCAGGCGCCGGGGCGGAACTCCTCGGCGAGTCCGGCGGCGGTGCGCAGCGCCTCCGCGTCGTCGCGGATCACCCGCGCGGTGGTGGGCGGTCGTCGGGTCGGCGCGGTCACGGGCCTGCCTCCAGGGGGTGCGGGTAGGGGTCAGCGGGTGGCGGGTACGGGGGCCGTCCGGTCCAGGGCGGTGGCGAACTGGGTGACGACCTGGTCGAGCGGGGCGGCCGAGGCGGGGTCGAGGACCACTCCCCCGTCGTCGCCCGCCGTGATGTGGCGGTCCAGGACGAACCAGCCCGGGACGATGTGCGCGGCGCCCATCGACGAGAGCACCAGGCGCAGCGCGTAGTCGAGCGCCAGGACGTGGGCGGTGGTGCCACCGGTGGCGAGCGGGAGGACGGTCTTGCCGGTCAGCGCGTACTGGGGCAGCAGGTCCAGGAGGGTCTTGAGCAGGCCGGAGTAGGCCGCCTTGTAGACGGGGGTGCCGATGACGACGCCGTCGGCGCGGGCGAACAGTCCGGTGGCGCGGACGATGTCGGGGTGGGCGAAGTCGGCGCCGAGGAGCGCCTCGGCGGGCAGCGTACGGACGTCGAGCGGTACGACCTCGTGGCCCTGGGCCCGGAGGTCGGCGTCGAGGTGGCGCAGCAGCCGGGCGGTGCGGGAGGTGGCGGAGGGGCTGCCGGAGACCGACAGGACGGTGGCCATGGGACCTCTTCTCTGGGGGTGTCCCGGGCCCGGGGGCGGTGGAGGTCCGCCCCCGGGCCCGGGACGGCGGGTCAGGAGTACCAGGTGGGTTCGGGGAGTTCGCCGGTCAGGACGTGGCGCCCGACCTCGCGGCGCTTGTAGGCGACCGGGTCGTGCAGGGTGTGGGTGCGCACGTTGCGCCAGAAGCGGTCGAGGCCCTCGGCGGAGGCGGTGGCGCGGGCGCCGGTGACCTCGAAGATGCGGCTGGTGACCTCCAGGGCCACATCGGTGGCGCGGGCCTTGGCCGCGGCGACCCGGACCTCGAACTCGCCGCGGGAGCGCTCGGTCACCTCGTCCGGGGCGTCGTGGAGCCGCTGCCCCTCGGCGGCGACGGCGTCGGCCAGGGCTTCGACGGCCCAGAGCTTGGCGGTCAGGTCGCCGTAGGTGTCGATGACGTACGGCTCGTCGACGGCCTTGTCGTAGCCGCCGTGCAGCCAGGAGCGCGTCTTGGTGCGGGTGTAGGTGGCGGCGGTCTCCAGGGCGCCGGCGGCGATGCCCAGGTAGAAGCTGATGAACACCAGCTGGATCGTCGGCACGTTGAGGGTGTTGTAGACGCGGGGCCGGAACTCCTTGTCGACGTAACCGGCGGCCGACGCCCACGGGGTGCGGACGCCGTCGATGGTGACGCCGCCGCTCTCGGTGAGGCGCTGGCCGATGTTGTCCCAGTCGTCGTGGAAGACGAGCCCTTCGCTGTCGGAGGGCACGATGGCGAAGATGTGCTGGTCGGTGCCTTCCAGGACGCCTTCGAGGACGGTGACGTCGGAGACCTTGCTGCCGGTGGAGAAGGTCTTGGCGCCGGTGAAGACGAGGTCGTCGCCGTCCTCGGTGACCACCACGTCGCTGTCGCGCGGGTTGACGGCGCCCCCGAAGAACCAGGTCTGCCGGACGGCCTCGGCCTCGATGTGCTCCCACTGCTCGCGGGTGCCGACGAGACGGGCGGCCCAGTTCCACAGGTAGTGGTAGCCGAGGAGCTGCCCGATGGAGCCGTCGGCCTTGGCGACCTCACGGATCACCCGGTAGGCGGTCGTCCAGTCCTGGCCCCCGCCGCCGTGTTCGGCCGGGCCGAGCAGGGTGACGAGTCCGGAGTCCTTGAGCAGCTGGATCTCGGTGTACGGGGTGGCGCCCGCCTTGTCGCGGGCGGCGGCGTCGGTGGCGAGGAGGGCGGCGACCTCGGCGGCGCGCTCGATCCACGCCTGGGGGCCGTCGGGGGCCGGGAGGGTCTTCCACTGGGTGGGCGCTGCGGTGCTCATGATGAACCTTTCGACGACCGTTCGAGGGTTGCGGGGAGAGCGTGCGAGGGGGTTGCGGGAAGGTCTGCGGGCGGGGTCACGGGAGCGGGTCCCCGGCCTCCAGCTCGCGGACGAGCGGGAGCACCTTCTTGCCGAAGAACTCGACCTCCTCGTGGTAGTGGAGGAAGCCGAGGAGCAGCAGGTCGACGCCGAGGCGCTTGTAGGCGACGATCCGCTCCGCGACCTGTTCCGGGGTGCCGATGAGCCCCGTACGGAATCCGTCGTTGTACTGGACGAGGTCCTCGAAGGAGGAGTCCTGCCACATGCCCTTGCCGTCGGCGGTGGAGCTCCCGGCCTGCCTGACGGCCGAGCCGAAGCCGTGGACGGCCTCCGTGTCGGCCTTGGCGACGATCTCGCGGAGGGTGTCGCGGGCCTCGGCCTCGGTGTCGCGGGCGATGAGGAAGCCGTTGAGGCCGAAGCGCGGCGGGGTACGTCCGGCGCCCTCGGCGGCGGTGCGGACGTCGTCGATCTGCTCGGTGACGCCGTCGAAGTCCTTGCCGTTGGAGAAGTACCAGTCGGAGACGCGTCCGGCCATCCGCCGGGCGGCGGTGGAGTTGCCGCCCTGGAATATCTCCGGGTGCGGGCGGCCCGGTGCGGCGATCGGCTTGGGCTTCAGGGAGAAGTCCCGGATGCGGTAGAAGTCCCCGGCGAGTTCGGCGTGGTCCTCGGTCCAGACGGCGCGCAGGGCCCGGATGAACTCCTCGGAGCGGCGGTAGCGCTCGTCGTGCTCCAGCCAGGGTTCGCCGAGCGCGGTGAACTCGTCCTTGAACCAGCCGCTGACCACGTTGACGGCGAAGCGCCCGTTGCTCAGGTGGTCGGCGGTGGCGCCCAGTTTGGCGAGGACACCGGGGTGCCAGAGACCGGGGTGGACGGCGGCGATGACCTTCAGCCGCTGGGTGGCGAGCAGCAGGGCGAGGCTGAAGGAGGTGGACTCGTGCTGGTACTCGGCGCCGTAACTGGCCATGTAGCGGACCTGGCTGAGCGCGTAGTCGAAGCCGTTGTCCTCGGCGAGGACGGCGAGTTCGCGGTTGTAGTCGTATCCCCAGTCGGTGCGCTGCTCGATGGTGCTGGTGACGAGGCCGCCGCTGACGTTGGGCACCCAGTACGCGAAGCGGACGGGGTCGGCCAAGGGCACAGTGGGCATGTGGTTCTCCCGGAACAGGAAGGCGGGGCGCGCTCCCGGGGCGTGCGGGGGGAGCGCAAAGGAGGCGGGGTGGGTACGGCCGTGGGCACGGCCAGGCGGCCCCGGTGATCGAGAAACCCGATCAGGGGCGGCGGGAGCGAGGGGCGCGGGGGGAGAGTGCGGGGGTCACCGCACCCGCGCGCGGGCGCACGGCGTCGTACGCGGGGGCGCGAAGGAAGGTGCCTCTCCCGCACGGGAGCGCGAAGGAGGGGGCCTCTCCTCAGACTTCGCGACAACAGAAGGCGCTGGAAACGCGGCCGAGGTCGATGTGGCGGCGGCGGGTCAGGCGGCGCACATCCCTCTCCTTTCGCGTTCCGTGGCGGACACCCGGTGGTCCGGGGGCGCCTTCGGGTTCCACAGTAAGGTGCCGGAACGCTCCAGGTCGAGAAGGCATCGGCGAGGGAGCGATAGGGTTCCCCTTCCACCGGAGCCGGGTCGGGGAAGCCGAGGAGAGGGCCGCCGTGCGGATCGAACAGCTGGAGTACATCGAGGCCGTCACCCGGCTCGGCTCGCTGCGCCGGGCGGCGGAGGAAATGCACCTGTCCCAGCCCGCGTTGAGCGAGACCGTACGGAACCTGGAGCGCGAGCTGGGGGTGGCCGTGCTGGACCGCAAGCGGTCGGGGGCGACGATCAGCGACGCGGGGCGCGAGCTGCTGCCGCACATCATCGGGGTGCTGGACGCGGTCGACCGGCTGCGCCGGGCCGCCGACGAGCAGCACCGCACCAGCCGTACGGTCCGGCTCGGCACGGTGTTCGCGGCGACGGTCCCCCTTCTCGTACCGGCGATCCGGGAGTTCCACGCGCTGCACCCGGCCACCGAGGTGGAGGTGATCGCGGCCCAGCAGTCGGTGATCCACCGCTCGCTGCTGGAGGGCGGTGTCGACCTCGGCCTGGTGAACTACCTGGAGGGCGACGACCTGGCGCCGGACCTGCACACCACCCAGCTGCTCCGGGGCCGCCCGGTCGTCTGCCTGCGCCCCGACAGCCCGCTGGCGGCGCTGGGGTCGGTCGGGGTGGACGACCTGCTGGGCGAGCCGCTGATCGTGATGCGGGCCGGCTATGTGATGCACCGCTTCACCCACCGGCTGCTGAAGGGCCGGGTGCCGTCGTTCTCGTACTCCGCCGACGGCGCGGAGATGGGCAAGCTGATGGTGGCGGAGGGCCTGGGGGTCACCCTGCTGCCGGACTACAGCGTGGTCGGGGACCCGCTGGAGCGCACCGGGGCGATCACCTGCCGGCCGCTGGAGGGGGACGCCACCAGAGTGCTCCTGGTGGTGCAGCGCAGCCGTTCGGGGTCGGTGCCCCGGGCCGCCCGCGACCTGCACCGGATCTTCGTGGAACGCGCCGAGGCGCACCGTACGGGCGGCTCCTGAGGCGGCCGTACGGTGGCCCCGGGCC
>NZ_JBEYKR010000116.1:0-22844 GCF_040703535.1 Streptomyces sp. NPDC007346 | reverse complement strand
CACCGGGCGGCCCGACCGCCGGTCCCGCGCGGTACACCCGCCCGGGACCGGCGGCGTCCGTACCCGAGGCGCCCGGGACCGGCGGCGTCCGTATGCGACGCGCCCGGGACCGGCGGCGTCCGTATGCGACGCGCCCGGGACCGGCGGCGTCCGTACCCGACTGCTGCGGGCTTGGAAAGGAAGACCACGTGTGCTGCGGGCTGGAAAGGGGCATCCCGTGCGGCTGAGACCCCGCCCCGCGGCGGCGTCCGGCGCCCGGGACCTCGCCCGGCGCCACCCGGCCGCCCTCCTGGCCCTCCTCCTCTGCTCCACCGGAGGCGCGCTCGCCGCCCTCGCCCTGCCCGCCGCCCTCGGCCACACGGTCGACGGGCTCATCGGCGGCGGGCCCGTGCCCTGGTCCGGGCTGCTGCTCTGCGCCGCACTGACCCTCGCCGAGACCGGGTTCGACGCGGGTGCGGCCGTGCTCACCACCAGCACCACCGCCCGGCTCACCGCCCACCTGCGCACCCGCACCACCGCCCGGGTCCTCGCGGCCGAACCGCGCGGCGCCCTCGCCGTACCGACCGGCGACCTCACCGCCCGGCTCACCGCCCGCACCGCCGACGCGGCGGCAGCACCCGTCACCGCCGCCGGAGCCGTCTCGGGCGTCCTGCTCCCGGTCGGCGCGGTCACCGGCCTCTTCCTCATCGACCCCTGGACGGCGGCCGCCTTCCTCCTCGGCGCCCCCCTCCTCGTCGCCCTGCTGCACACCTTCACCCGCCGCACCGCCGACGCCGGGGCCGACTACCAGCGCGCCCAGTCGGTCATCGCCCACCGCCTCACCGAGGCGCTCGACGGCGCCGAGACCATCCGCGCCGCCCGCACCGGAGCCCGCGAGTACCGCCGCATCCTCGAACCCCTGGGCGCCCTGGCCGACCACGGCCGGCGCACCTGGACCGTGTACGGGCGGGCCGCCGGCCAGAGCGCCCTGCTGCTGCCGCTCCTCATGCTGCTGGTCCTCGCCGTCGGCGGCCTCCGCCTCGGCGCGGGCGCGATCGGCGTCGGGGACCTGGTCGCCGCCTCCCGGTACGCGGCCCTCGCCGTCGGCATCGGCGCCCTCACCGGAGCGCTCGGCGCCCTCGCCCGCAGCCGCGCCGCCGCCCGCACCCTGGACCCGCTGCTCACCCTGGACCCGCTGCCGCACGAGGGCCTGGGCCCGCCCCCCGGCGGCCCCGGCCACCTCGAACTCCGGGACGTCGGCGTCGTACAGGACGGCCGGCCCCTGCTCAGCGGGGTCCGCCTGACCGTCCCCGGCGGCACGTCCCTGGCCGTCGTCGGCCGCTCGGGCTCGGGCAAGTCGGTGTTCGCGGCGGTCGCCGGACGGCTCCTGGACCCGGACACCGGGGCCGTGCTGCTGGACGGCGTACCGCTGACCGCCATGGACCCCGCCCTTCTGCGCCCCGAGGTCGCCTACGCCTTCGCCCGCCCCGCCCTGCCCGGCACCACGGTCGAGGACACGATCGCCTTCGGGCCGTGGACCGCCGAGCCCGAGGCGGTACGGGAGGCCGCCCGCGCCGCCAGGGCCGACGGGTTCGTCGGGCTCCTCCCGTACGGCTACGCCACCGTGCTCACCGACGCCCCGCTCTCCGGCGGCGAACGCCAACGCCTGGGCCTGGCCCGCGCGTTCGCCCACCCCGGCCGCCTGCTGATCCTGGACGACGCGCTCTCCGGCCTCGACACCGTCACCGAGCACCACGTCCGCCGAGCGCTCGACGAGCGGGCGGGGCGCAGCACCCGCGTGATCGTGGCCCACCGGCTCTCCTCGGCCGCCCGCGCGGACCGGGTTCTCTGGCTGGAGGACGGCCGCGTCCGGGCGACGGGCCCGCACCAGGAGCTCTGGGCGGATCCGGAGTACCGGGCGGTGTTCCGTACGGACGCGACGGAGGCGACCGGGCCACCGTCCGAGGCGCCGGCTGTGTCCGGGGCGCCGGTCACGTCCGAGGCGCCGGAGGCCCCGGACGAGCCGGAGGCCCCGGACGAGCCGGAGGCCCCGGCCACCCCGGCCACCCCGGCCACCCCGGACGAGCTGGCCACCCCGAACGACCCGGCCACCCCGGCACCACCACGGCCGCGCCCCGGAGCGGCACAGGGAGCGGAGGTCCGGTGACGGCATCGGCGAGGCCGGTGAAACGGAAACCGGCTCGGGGCAGCGGCCGTCGTGACGGCGCCCTCACCCGGGTCACACGGGACGCCCGCCCCTTCCTCCGCGCCCGCACCGGAACCGTCCTGCGGCTGGCCGGCTGGTCCCTGCTGGAGTTCGTCCAGACCTTCCTCGGCGGATTCGGTGTGGCCAGGGCGCTCGACCACGGCTTCCTCGCCGGACGCCCGCTCACCGGCCTCCTCTGGCTGGCCGTCGCCGCCGTGGCCGTCCTCCCCGCCCAGCTCGCCACCCGGGGGGTCTTCGGGCGCCTCGCGGACCTGGTGGAGCCGTTGCGCGACGGGCTGGTGCGGCGCGCGGTCTCGCGGGCGCTCGTAGGGGCCCTCGCGCGCCCCGCCGGCGCCACCGCGCGCTCCCTCTCCCAGGTCACCCATCAGAGTGAGATCGCCCGGGACGGCTGGGCCGGACTCGTCCTGACGCTGCGGTCGTTCGTGTTCACGGTGGCCGGGGCCGTGGCGGGCCTGCTGGCCCTGGAGCCGAGGCTCCTGCTGATCGTGGTGCCCCCGCTGGTCCTGGGCGCGGCCCTGTTCGCGGCCACCCTGCTGCCGATGGCCGCCCGCCAGCGCGACTACCTCACCGCCGACGAGGCGTACGCCGCCCACGCGGGCCGGACGGCGGCGGACCTGCGGGACATCGCCGCCGCCGGGGCCGCCGGCCGTACGGTGGCGGAGTCCCGGGCCCTGGCCGACGACCAGGTCCGCGCGGCCCGTTCGCTGGCCCGCTGGTCCGGCGTACGGGTGGTGGCGCTCGCGGTGTGCGGCCGCTTCCCGCCGCTCCTGCTGCTGCTCGGCGCCCCCTGGCTGCTGCGCAACGGCCTGACGCCCGGCGCGCTGGTGGGCGCGCTGACGTACCTCACCCAGGCGCTGGCCCCGGCGGTGCAGGCGCTGATGACCATGCTCTCCACGGTCGGCGGCCGCCTGCTGGTGGTCCTGGACCGCTTCACGGACGCGCCACCGCCACCGGCCGACGACGATGACCGGCCCCGGACCGACGAGGACCCGCACCCGCCGGCCGCCGACCGGATACCGCCCGCCGACCGGATACCGTCCTCCGACCGGACACCGCCCGCCGACGAGCCAGAGCGGCAGCCGCACCCCCAGCCGCCTCCACCGGCCGCCGACGAGCCGCACCCGCATCCACCGCCCGCCGGCCGGACACCGCCCGCCAACCGGACACGACCCGCCGCCCCGTCACCGCCCCCCGCACCCCGCGACGCGCCCGTGCCCGTGCCCGCGCCCGTGGCCGTCCCCGTGGCCGAACTCCGCGAGGTCACCTTCGCGTACGGGCCGGCCGCGCACCCCGTGCTGGACCGGCTCTCCCTCACCGTCGCCCCCGGCGAGCACCTCGCGGTCGTCGGGCCGAGCGGCAGCGGCAAGTCGACGCTCGCCGCCGTCATCGCCGGGGTGGAGGCGCCCACGGGCGGCGCGGTGCGGTGGCGGGGGCGGCCGGTGCGCCCGGCCGACGCCACCTCCGTACGGGTCCTGCTGCCCCAGCACGCCTACGTGTTCACCGGTTCGCTGCGCGACAACCTCCGCTACCTCCGCCCCGGCGCGAGCGACCGCGACCTGGCCGCCACGGTCGACGCGCTCGGCCTGGACCCCCTGCTCACCCGGCTCGGCTCCCTCGACGCGCCCCTCGAACCGGACCGGCTCTCCCAGGGCGAACGTCAGCTCGTCGCCCTCGGCCGGGCCCATCTGGCGGCCCCGCCGCTCATCGTGCTCGACGAGGCGACCAGCCGGCTCGACCCGGCCGCCGAGACCCGCGCCGAGCTCGCGTTCGCCGCGCTGCCGGGCGCCCTGCTCGTCGTCGCCCACCGCCTGAGCTCGGCCCGGCGCGCCGACCGGATCCTCGTGATGGACGGCCCCCGCACCCGCTGCGGGACCTCCGCCGAGCTGCTGCGTACCTCGGCCCTCTACCGGGACCTGGCCGGACTCTGGGAACCGGACGACCCGCCCCACGAGAACGGGTTCATATCCACCCCGCCTCCTTCGCCCGCCTGATGGCGTCCACCCGATTGCGCGCCCCGGACTTCCGAATGGCGGCGGCGAGGTAATTGCGTACCGTCCCCGGGGTCAGATGCAGCCGCCCCGCGATACCGGAGACGGTTTCCCCGCCCTCGGCAAGGGAGAGCACGCTCAATTCCCTGGGGGATAAGGGCATGTCGGCCACCTGTAACAGGCTGAAGGCAAGTGACTCGTCGATATGCCGCCCGCCGTCGGCCAGTTTGTGCATGACCTCGGAGAGATCGTCCACCGGCCGGTACTTGTCGATATAGCCGCGGGCGCCCGCCTCGTAGGCCCGGCGCAGCCCCCGTGGCCGGTCGCTGCGGGTCAGGACGGCCAGCGGACAGCCCTTGCCGTGCGGTTCGGCCAGCGACCTCACCTCCTCCAGGACGTCCAGCGCGTCCGGACAGTCGAGATCGGTGAGGAGCACATCCGGTCCTGGTCCCGTGCCGGCGAGTGCCGGACGTATCGCGCACCGCTCGGCGGTCGTTACGTCTATTCCCTGCCCGGCACCGAGCAGGGAGGCCAGCGAAGCGCGCCACAGGGGCACGGAGTGAACCAGCAGAACGGTTGTCATCAAGCTGCCCTCGGCATTTCTCTCCTGGCGCGCGCACTACAGGCGTATCGCAGAATGCGATGGCGTGTGCGCGTCGGGTGACGAGTCTCCAGTGGAGCGCATGAGCATTCGGGTACGCCGACGAATTGGCGGATTCCCGTGCCTGATGGGCGCGGATGGGGGCGTTCGGATGTAAATCGGGAGCGCACGGGGTGGCGAACTGGCGAGGACACGCCCGGCGGGTTCCGGACACGCCCTGGCCCCGAGGTCAGGAGGGTGCGGCTCCCGCCGGAATCAGCGTGCCTCCGGCTCAGTTCAGCAGGGCCCGAGCCGCCTGGGCCTTGTGCCGGATCGACTCGGCCGTGGTCGGCTCGATGGTGTCGAGCACATCCGCGTACTCCTCCATCTCCGCCGCCCCGCGCTGGAACTCCCCGCGCTGGACCAGCAGTTGGGCCCGCTCGTAGCGCAGCCGGGCCGGGTGCGAGGGCAGGAGCAGGGAGAGATCCACCGCCCAGAGGGCCACATCCGTGCGCTCGGGGCGGGCGGCGGCCCAGGCCCTGATGTTGTTCAGGATCCGCAGCACGATCTCCAGCGGCCGCGCGGGCGTCAGCATGGACGGATCGAGCCGCGCCCCTGTCGCCGCGGTCACCAGGAGGTGCGCGTCCTGGCCGGTCAGCGGCGCGCCCCCGGTGAACGGATCGACGAGCACCGGCTGCGCCGGATCCCCGAAGCCGACCACGAAGTGGCCGGGAAGCGCCACCCCGTACACCGGGGCGCCGGCCCGCCGGGCGACCTCGATCCAGACCACCGAGAGCAGGATCGGCAGTCCCCGGCGGCGGCGCAGCACATGCTGGAGGAGCGAGGACTCCAGCCGCTGGTAGTCGGCCGACGATCCACCGAACTCGTGCTGCTCACCGAGCAGTTCGGCCAGTGCCGAGGCCCAGGCGACGGGGGAGCGGGGGCCGTACGGCAACAGCCCGGCCAGCCGGTCCAGTTCGATCTGCGCCGCGTCGATCCCGTACGGGTCGGGGGAGGCCTCGTCCGGATCGACCGGGCGCGGTTCGTCCGGGCCGAGCGGGCCCGCCTCCGCGCCCAGCAGCAGGCAGAGCAGCGCCAGATCCGGCCGTTCGGACCGGGCCTCCTCGGCGAACTGCCGCCGGTGGTCGGCCGTACCGGAATCCTGCGCGCTCATATGCGACCCATGCCCCTGCTTGTCCCTGCTGCCGACTGCCTCGGCCCGGCCCACCGTCGCGGGCCCCGTCACGACGGGATCCGGCCCATCGTCCCGGGCTCCGTCACGTCGGGGTCCGGCCCGCCGTTCCGGGCTCCGTCACGCGGGCCGGAAGTGGTGGTAGCGGTGGTGCGCCGCGAAGCCCATTCCGTCGTACAGCGCCCGCGCGCCCTCATTGTCCTCCTCCACCTGGAGCCAGGCCGCCGAGGCGCCCTCCTCCAGGGCCCGGCGGGCCAGCGCGGCCATCACCGAGGTGGCCAGCCCGCGCCGCCGGTGCTCGGGAGCGACCTCGACGGCCATGAACCCCGCCCAGCGCCCGTCCACGACGCACCGGCCGATCGCCGCGGGCGCCTCGGCCCCGCGTCCGCCCTCGGTTCCGCCCCCGCCCCCGCTGCCGCCCCCGGCCCCGGCCCCGCCCGCCACCGTGGCGAACCAGACCGACGGGCCGGCGCCCAGCACCCGCAGCACATGGGGGCCCGGGGTGGAGAAGCGCTGGTAGCGCGAGAGCCACGCCGTGTCCGGCTCGCGGGTCAGCCGGACCGCCGAAACGTCCGCGTCCAGGTCACCGACCGGCGCCAGCGCGGCGATCCGCACCTCCGCGGTGACCTCGCGCCGCCACCCGTGCCGCTCCAGCTCCGCGCAGAGGACCTCCTGCGCCCCCTCGGCCCCGGTCGCGGTCTGGATGTACGGGGGCAGACCCCGCTCCTCGTACCACCGTTCGACCCGCCCGAACGCCTCGCCGAGCGGCAGACCGGGATCGCCGAGCGGCAGCGCGGAGTTGGCGCGCCGGGTGAAGCCCCCGGCGGCGCGCAGCCGCCACTCGCCCAGGGGCTCGCTCTCCACCGGCTGCCAGGCGCGCGCGGTGACGGCCGCCAGCTCCGGGAAGGAGGCCGCGGGGCCCCGCCTGCGGGCCGGGGCGGCGGGGACGACCTTGCCCGCCACCAGGGAGGATTCCATGATGCGGACGGACTCCCCACTCTTCCGTGTGATCGAGACCACACCGTCGTCCCATGATGTGAGAACACCGATCGCGTCGGTGAACTCCGCGCCCGCGCCGCCCTCATCGGACCGCCGCCGGACGGAGACGCGTTTACCCACGTCAGCCGGTGTGATGCGGACTTCCAGTCGTCCGCCCATGGTGAATTCCACAGCTCTGTCCGCCCCTCCTGTTCGGATCGTGCCCGAGAACGGAGATACTAGGGGCGGGCATCGACGACGCCGCGCTCCCGCGCGAGAGCCAACGCCCTACCGAGGAGGAACGACAGCGTGACCTACGTCATCGCGCAGCCTTGTGTCGACGTGAAGGACAAGGCCTGCATCGAAGAGTGCCCCGTCGACTGCATTTACGAGGGCCAGCGGTCCTTGTACATCCACCCGGACGAATGCGTCGACTGCGGAGCTTGTGAGCCGGTCTGCCCGGTCGAGGCCATCTTCTACGAGGACGACACCCCGGAGGAGTGGAAGGACTACTACAAGGCCAACGTCGAGTTCTTCGACGACCTCGGCTCGCCGGGCGGTGCCTCCAAGCTGGGCCTCATCGAGCGTGACCACCCGTTCGTCGCCGGACTGCCGCCGCAGAACCAGTAACCGGCAGCACCACGCGCGCAGCCCGGTCCCGTACGGCTTGTCACCGTGCGGGGCCGAGGCGTTTCCCCGTACGGCAGGGGAACACGCCCCGCACGCCTTCCGGGAGCAGACCGGGAGCAGACCGAACAGCCCTGACCGTCCGAACGGCCCCGACAGCCCGAGCAGCCCTGACAGCCCGAACGGCCCGAAGGACCCTGACAGTCCGAACAGCCCGAAGAGCCTGAACGGCCCGAGAAAGCCCGAGAAAGCAGAGTCCCGTGTCCGCAGTCTCCTCCCGCCTCCCGGTCTTCCCCTGGGACAGGCTCACGCCGTACAAGACGACGGCCCAGGCCCACCCGGACGGCATCGTGGACCTCTCCGTCGGCACGCCGGTCGACCCGGTGCCCGAGGTGATCCAGCGGGCGCTCGTCGCCGCCGCCGACAGCCCCGGCTATCCGACGGTGTGGGGGACCGAGGCCCTGCGCGACGCGCTCACCGGCTGGGTGGAGCGGCGCCTGGGCGCGACCGGCGTGACCCACGCCAACGTGCTGCCGGTCGTCGGCTCCAAGGAGCTGGTGGCCTGGCTGCCGACACAGCTCGGGCTCGGCGCGGGCGACAAGGTCGCCTACCCGCGGCTCGCCTACCCGACGTACGAGGTCGGCGCCCGGCTCTGCGGCGCCGAGCCCGTCGTCTACGACGACCCGACCGAGCTGGACCCGGCCGGGCTGAAGCTCCTGTGGCTCAACTCGCCCTCCAACCCGACCGGCCGGGTGCTCGCCAAGGACGAGCTGGTCCGGATCGTCGCCTGGGCGCGCGAGCACGGCGTGCTGGTCTTCAGCGACGAGTGCTACCTGGAGCTGGGCTGGGACGCCGAGCCGGTCTCGGTGCTCCACCCGGACGTCTGCGGCGGCCACTACGACGGCATCGTGGCCGTCCACTCGCTCTCCAAGCGCTCCAACCTGGCCGGCTACCGGGCCGCCTTCATCGCGGGCGACGCGGCCGTCCTGGGCGAGCTGCTGCTGATCCGCAAGCACGGCGGGATGATGACGCCCGCCCCCGTTCAGGCCGCCGCCGTCGCCGCCCTCGGGGACGACGCGCACGTGGCCGAGCAGCGTGCCCGGTACGCGGACCGCCGCCTGGCCCTGCGCGCCGCCCTGGAGGCGCACGGCTTCCGGATCGAGCACAGCGAGGCGAGCCTGTACCTCTGGGCGACCCGCGACGAGCCGTGCTGGGAGACCGTGGCCCACCTCGCGGAGCGGGGCATCCTGGTGGCGCCCGGCGACTTCTACGGCCCGGCGGGCGAGCGCTTCGTCCGGGTGGCGTTCACCGCGACCGACGAGCGGGTGGCGGCGGCGGTCAAGCGCCTGTCCTGACGTACACGGCCGAGCCTGCCGTGCACGGCCGAGCCTGCCCTGCACGCAAGGACGAGTACGTACGCGTCCTTGCGTGCACAAGGCCGAGTACGGGCTGTCGGACGCGTACGAGAGGGCCCGGGGAGTGCGTACTCCCCGGGCCCTCTCGCCTGTTCGTACGGCGGTGGGTCAGCCGATCGGCAGACCACCCAGCGGCAGGCCGCCCGCGAGGGCGTCGGTCGGCAGGCCGCCACCGGCGGCACCGGCCAGGCCGCCGACGGCCTCGCCCGCGCTGCCCGCGGTCTGGCCCGCGGTCTCCTGGACGGCGGGGGCGGCCACCTTGGCGGTCTGGCCGACGGTCCGGCCCGCGGCCGGCAGGGCGGTGCCGACCAGGCGGCCGCCGGTCTCACCGGCGGCCTGGGTGCCCTGCTGGGCGGCGCTGTCCACGGTGTTGCCGAGACCGGCACCGTCCAGCGCGGTGAGACCGCCGAGGTCCGGGGCCTGCGGGAGCTCTGCGGCACCTGCGGCGCCGGCCGCACCGACCACGGGGGCTGCACCTGCGGCGAGCAGCAGCGCGGTACGAGCGATCCGGCGGGTCAGGGGGAGGGACATGGTGCTCCTTCGACGGGGTGTCAACGATTCGCCAACGGTGTCTGACGAGGTCTGTCCGTGAGCCGGACGCACTGACAACCGGTCCGAGGGGAGGGAAAGTTGCGGTGGGCGAAGGTAAAGAGTGGGTAATGCGTCCGATAATCCGCAGTGGGGGAACCCGGGCGGACACCGCATCCCGGAGCCGTCGGCTGAACCGTCACTTCTCTTGGGGCGCAAGGGAACCGGTGCGCGGCGTGCGCGGTGCGGAAGGGGTCGCCGGAGGGGTGCTGGAGCGGCCGGCCCAAAGATCCGTACGAGGGACGGTCCGTACTACTGAGCGACCCGGATCCCGACGGCCGTCGTGTCCGGTTCCCTGTCCTTCGCGCTCTCCGTCCGCCAGCCCGAACCGGCCTCCCAGACCCGGTCGGCGTAGCTCACGCGCTCGATCCGCAGCGCCTCCGAGTGCGCCACCGCCCAGTGCGCCAGCTCCCAGCCGCGCTGCGGCGCGCCGTCCGCCTTCGTCCGGGCCGTCGCCGGTACGGGCACCGAGACGGTGGCGGAGGCCGACGCGCCCGCCGCCACCGCGCCCGGCAGGACGTCCTTGCCGAAGGTGCGCACCAGCTCGGCCCGCACCTGCCCCGCGTCCCCCGGGCCCTGGGCGTTCTTCGTCGACGGCGTGCAGTTCAGCGAGGTGGGCTCGCGCCCGGTCAGCGCGGCGGCCAGCAGCGCGGCGTCCGGCTCGTGCTTCGCGTACGCCTGCGGGAAACCGCTGCGCTGCACGCGCTGCGCCGCCACGGTCAGCGGGAGCCGCGAGTACCCCGGGACCTCGGCGAGGTGGTCGTAGAACTCCCCGGCCGAGTACACCGGGTCCATGATCTGCGCCACGGTCCCCCAGCCCTGCGAAGGCCGCTGCTGGAACAGGCCCACCGAGTCCCGGTCCCCGTAGTCGATGTTGCGGAGCGTGGACTCCTGGATCGCCGTCGCGATGGCGATCGTCACCGCCCGCTCCGGCATCCCACGGGTGGTTCCCACGGCGGAGATCGTCGCCGCGTTCGCCGCCTGGTGCAGGCTCATCTCGTAGCTGTGCTCCCCGTCGGCGGCGCGGACCACGCAGCGCGGCGCGGACGGGGTGGTGGAGGAGTCGTACTGCACGGCCAGATAGCCGCCGAGCGCCGCGAGCACGGCGAAGCCGGCCGCGTAGCGGATGAGGCGGCTGCGGCGGCGGGCGGGTCTGGCGGTCCGGGGCACGGCCCCACCGTACTGGAGGGTGCGGCAGGGGCCGATACCCAAGTCCCTTAGGGTCGTGGCCATGGCCGATAGCACGCTTGACCTGACCCTGGACGGCCCGGCGCTCACCGCCCGGCTCGTCGACCTCCCCTCGGTCAGCGGGGAGGAGAAGGCACTCGCCGACGCGATCGAGACAGCGCTGCGCGGCCTGCCCCACCTGACCGTCGACCGCCACGGCAACAACGTCGTCGCCCGCACGAACCTCGGCCGCGCCGAGCGTGTCGTCCTCGCCGGGCACATCGACACCGTGCCGATCGCGGACAACGTCCCCTCCCGCCTGGACGCGGACGGCATCCTCTGGGGCTGCGGGACCTCCGACATGAAGGCCGGCGTCGCCGTCCAGCTCAGGATCGCCGCGACGGTCCCCGCGCCCAACCGCGACCTGACCTTCATCTTCTACGACAACGAAGAGGTCGCCGCCCACCTCAACGGCCTGGGCCACATCGCCGCCGCCCACCCCGACTGGCTCGCCGGAGACTTCGCCGTCCTGCTGGAGCCCTCCGACGGCGAGGTGGAGGGCGGCTGCCAGGGCACGCTCCGGGTCCACCTGCGTACGACGGGGGAGCGGGCGCACTCCGCGCGCAGCTGGATGGGGTCCAACGCCGTCCACGCGGCCGCCCCGATCCTGGCGAAGCTCGCCGCGTACGAGCCGCGCCGCCCGGTCATCGACGGCCTCGAATACCACGAGGGGCTCAACGCCGTCGGCATCGAGGGGGGCGTCGCCACCAACGTCATCCCGGACGCCTGCACCGTCGTCGTCAACTACCGCTACGCCCCCGACCGCACCGAACAGGAGGCCATCGCCCACGTCCGCGAGGTCTTCGCCGACTGCGGCGTGGCCGAGTTCGTCATCGACGACCACTCCGGCGCGGCCGTGCCCGGCCTCTCCCACCCCGCCGCCAAGGCCTTCATGGAGGCGGTCGGCGGCACCGCCCGGCCCAAGTTCGGCTGGACGGACGTCTCCCGCTTCGGCGGCCTCGGCGTCCCCGCCGTGAACTACGGCCCCGGCGACCCGATCTACGCCCACAAGCGCGACGAACACGTGGTGGTCGAGAAGATCACCCACTGCGAGGACCGCCTCCGCTCCTGGCTGACCGCCTGACCGCCTGACCAGCTGACTGCCTGACCGGCTGACCGTCGGACGTACGGCATTCCCCCGTACGTAACCTCCGCCGATCTACCCTGGCCGGACGCAGCACGACACAGCCCGACCCAGGACGACGCAGGTCGGTGGAGGGAGCGGAACATGGGCAACGCCGAGGACGCACGGATCCCTGAGGGTGCGGAGGTCCCGGAGGGCGCGGTGGCCCCCGAGGAACAGTGGCAGGGCCCGGTGGTGCGCCGCAGGGAGCAGGTCCAGCCCGGAACGACCGATCAGCGGCTGCTGGACTCCGAGGGCGACTCGGAGTGGGTGCACACCGACCCCTGGCGGGTGATGCGCATCCAGTCGGAGTTCGTCGAGGGCTTCGGCGCACTCGCCGAACTGCCGAGCGCGATCAGCGTCTTCGGCTCGGCCCGCACCCCGGCCGGATCGGCGGAGTACGAGGCCGGGGTGGAGATCGGCAAGGCGCTGGTCGACGCGGGCTTCGCGGTGATCACCGGCGGCGGCCCCGGAGCGATGGAGGCCGCCAACAAGGGCGCCCGGGAGGCTAAGGGCGTCTCGGTCGGCCTCGGCATCGAGCTGCCCTTCGAGTCCGGGCTGAACCCGCACGTCGACATCGGCGTCAACTTCCGCTACTTCTTCGTCCGCAAGACGATGTTCGTGAAGTACGCGCAGGGCTTCGTGGTCCTGCCCGGCGGCCTCGGCACCCTGGACGAACTCTTCGAGGCGCTCACCCTCGTCCAGACCGGCAAGGTCACCCGCTTCCCGATCGTCCTGTTCGGCACGGCCTACTGGGGCGGTCTGATCGACTGGCTCCGCGACACGGTGGTCGCCCAGGGCAAGGCCTCGGAGAAGGACCTGCTGCTCTTCCACGTGACGGACGACGTGGAGGAAGCGGTGACGCTGGTGACGAAGGAGGTCGGGCGGTAGGGGCCCCGAGCCCGGCCGCCCCGAGCCCGGCCGCCCCGAGCCTGCCCGGCGGGGCCCGCCCCTTCTCGGCTGGTCCGGCACCATCGAACCGGTTCGTCCGGGATCCGACCTTGTCGGCCGGTCCGGAGCCGGAGATATCAAGGGAGATATCAAGCCCGTCCGGCGCTTGAGGACATCTTCTCGGTCCCTCCGGCACTTGAGGAGCGGGGTCCAGGGGCAGCGCCCCAGGCCCCGCCCCGCAGGGCGGGCGCGCCCCTACGCCAGCCCCCGCCGCGCCACCGCCGGCTCCCGGTGCCCGGCGATCGACGCCACCATGTCCAGCACCTGCCGCGTCTCCGCCACCTCGTGCACCCGGTACACCCGCGCCCCCAGCCACGCCGAGACCGCCGTCGTGGCCAGTGTCCCGATCACCCGCTCCTTCACCGGCCGGTCCAGCGTCTCGCCCACGAAGTCCTTGTTGGACAGGGAGACCAGCACCGGCCACCCTGTCTCCGCCATCTCCTCAAGCCGACGCGTCGCCTCAAGAGAGTGCCGCGTGTTCTTACCGAAGTCGTGGCCCGGATCGATCATGATCCCGTCCGCCCGCACCCCGAGCTGAACCGCCCGCTCCGCCAGCCCGACCGTCACGCGCAGGATGTCCGCCATGACGTCGTCGTACGCGATCCGGTGCGGCCGGGTCCGCGGCTCCGCGCCGCCCGCGTGCGTGCAGACCAGCCCCGCCCCGTACCGGGCGGCGACCTCCGCCAGCTTCGGGTCGACCCCGCCCCACGCGTCGTTCAGCACGTCCGCCCCGGCCTCGCAGACCGCCTCGCCCACGTCGTGCCGCCAGGTGTCCACGCTGATCACTACGTCCGGGTGGCGGCGGCGGACCTCGGCGACGAACCCGACCGTGCGGCGCGCCTCCTCCTCGGCGCTCACCTCCTCGCCGGGGCCGGCCTTCACCCCGCCGATGTCGATGATCGCGGCTCCCTCGGCCACCGCCTGCTCGACCCGGGCGAGCGCGGGCTCGTCCCTGAACGTGGCGCCCTGGTCGTAGAAGGAGTCCGGGGTCCGGTTCACGATCGCCATGATCACCGGCTCGTGCGGCCCGAATTCCCGCCGCCCCAGCCTGAGTGCACCGCTTCGCATCCCGTGTTTCCTCCTCGATAGTCCGCCTGCGACCCTAAGGCCTTTCGCGGTCGGCCCCGACTGTCGGTGACACATGGCACGATCGGAGCCGGTCGAGGTTTCCGCCCCCGGGGAGATGCGCGTGTTCTGGTTCTTGCTGCTCACGATGGTCGTGGTCGTCACAGCGGTCACCCTGGCGGTGGTCGGGGGTGGCGGGAGCGCCGTGCTCCAGGACGTCACCCCCGAGCGGTTCACCGACCCCCTGCCCGCGACCCGCCCGGTCGGCCGGGCGGACGTCGAGGCGCTGCGCCTGCCGATGGCCGCCCGTGGCTACCGGATGGCGGACGTCGACGAGGCGCTGTCCCGGCTCGGCGCGGAGCTGGCCGAGCGGGACGCCAGGATCGCGGAGCTGGAGTCCGCCCTGGCCGGGGCGCAGGCCGCCGCGGTGACGCGCGGGACCGACCTCTTCAAGCAGCCGGGGGACCGGCCCGCGGAGCCGGGCGGCCACGTCCACGGCTCGGCTCGCGGTGAGGACGACGGCCGATGAGCGGCGCGGCCGTGGCCGCCCCCGACGGGCGGCTGCGCTGCCCGTGGGGCCTGTCCACCGAGGACTACCTCGTCTACCACGACACCGAGTGGGGCCGCCCGGTCCACGGGGACGACGCCCTGTTCGAGCGGCTCTGCCTGGAGGCGTTCCAGTCCGGCCTCTCCTGGCTGACCATCCTGCGCCGCCGCGAGACCTTCCGTACGGCCTTCGCCGGGTTCCGCATCGCCGAGGTCGCGCGGTTCACCGACGCCGACCGGGAGCGGCTCCTCGCCGACCCGGGCATCATCCGCAACCGGGCCAAGGTCGACGCCACCCTCGCCAACGCGAAGGTGCTCGCCGACTGGCCGGCCGGGGAGCTGGACGAGCTGATCTGGTCGTACGCCCCCGACCCGGCCGGCCGCCCCGCCCCGCGCGGGCTCGGCGACGTCCCCGCCGTGACCCCGGAGTCCACCGCCCTGGCGAAGGAGCTGAAGAAGCGCTCGATCCGCTTCGTCGGCCCGACCACGGCGTACGCGCTGATGCAGGCCTGCGGCCTGGTCGACGACCACCTCGCGGACTGCGTGGCCCGGGGCGGCGCCGCCGTACGGTGAACCGGCCACGCATCCGGCGGACGGCGCCTGCCCTGCGGACGGCGCGTGCCCCGGCCGTCGGCGTCCGCCCCGGCTGTCGGCGCCTGTCCGGCCGTCGGCACCCGCCCCGGCAGGCGGCACCCGCCCCGACCGGCGGCGCCGGCACCGCCGCCCGCCCCAGCAGGCGGCACCGCCGCCCGCCCCAGCAGGCGGCACCGGCATCCGCCCCGACCGGCGGCTACTTCCCGAGGTAGACCGGCTTCTCCTTCGCCAGGAACGCCTCCACCGCGATGGTGTGGTCCTGCGACGCGCCCGCCCGGGTCTGGAGTTCGTCCTCCTTCTCCAGCGCCTCGGCGAGCGTGTGCCCGGCGCCGTACGCCATCGACTCCTTCAGCGCCGCGTACGCCACCGTGGGGCCGGCCGCCAGCTTCCGGGCCACCGCCGCGGCCTGCTCGGCCAGCTCGGCCGCCGGGACCACGCGGTTGACGAGGCCCAGCTCGTACGCGTCCTGCGCGGAGATCGAGCGCGGGAAGAACAGCAGATCGGCCGCGCGGCTCGGGCCGATCAGCCGGGGCAGCGTCCAGGACACGCCCGAGTCGGCGGTCAGTGCGACGCCCGCGAAGGAGGTGTTGAAGGAGGCCGTGTCGGCGACCACCCGGTAGTCGGCCGCCAGGGCGAACCCGAACCCGGCCCCGGCCGCGACGCCGTTCACCCCGGCGACCACGGGCTTGGCCATCTCGGTGATCGCCCGCACGATCGGGTTGTAGTGCTCCCGCACTGTGCTCAGCGCGTTGCCGCCGCCCGACTCGCGGGTCGCCGCGAGCGTGGCGACGTGCTCCTTGAGGTCCTGGCCGACGCAGAAGGCGCGCCCGGTGGCCGTGAGCAGGACCGCCCGTACGGCGGGGTCCGCGGCCGCCTCCCGCAGGGAGTCCCGGAGCGCGACCTTCGCCGCGGTGTTCATGGCGTTCATCGCGTCGGGTCGGTTGATCGTGATCGTCGCGAGACCCTCGCTCACGTCGTAGAGCACGGTGTTCGCCAGCTTGTCGGCCATTGCGGTCATCCCCTCACTGCTCGGGCATCGTTGCCACTGGAGGCAAGCATGGCCGACGCGGAGCGGGCCGTAGATGTGACCTGCGTCTAACAATTGGCTCTCACCTGAGGGCCCGGGGCGGCGCAGTATCGCAGCCGGATCGCCGAATTGGGTGGTTTTGAGAGAGCGCGTTGCGCAAGCGATGCAGAGCGATGTTGGTCATCGGGGTCCCTGATGCGGGATAATGGCGAAGAAGCAATGTGTTCGATGCCGGTGAGGCAGCGCCTGTCATGGGGCCGCCGGTTGCGATGAGCTGGTTTCAGGAAGGGGAACGAGCATGGCGGCCATGAAGCCGCGGACGGGCGACGGCCCGCTCGAGGTGACAAAGGAGGGGCGGGGCATCGTCATGCGCGTTCCGCTCGAAGGCGGCGGTCGGCTTGTTGTCGAGCTGACTCCGGACGAGGCCGATGCCCTCGGCGACGCGCTGAAGAAGGTCGTCGGCTGACGCGGAACGCCCATCACCTTCACCACTGCCCGGTACGGATCCCGTACCGGGCAGTGGTGCGTTCCGGACCTCTTCGTCTTCTCCGCGCCGCTCAGCCGCGCCGGACCGCGCAGAGCAGCCCGTCGCCGACCGGCAGCAGCGTCGGCATCAGCTCCTGGCTCTCGCGCACCGCGCGCAGCAGCTCCCGCAGCCGCAGCACCTCGGCGGGCTGGGCGGCGGAGTCGACCGTACGGCCGTCGGCGAAGACGCCCTCGAAGCAGACCAGCCCGCCGGGGCGCAGCAGGCGCAACGATTCAGCGAGGCAGTCGAGGCTCTCCAGCCGGTCACCGTCGCAGAAGACGAGGTCGTAGCCGCCGTCCGCGAGGCGGGGCAGCACGTCCAGGGCGCGGCCGGGGATGAAGCGGGACCGGTTGGAGGCGAAGCCGGCCTCGCGGAACGCCTCCCGGGCGAACTGCTGGCGCTCGGGCTCCGGGTCCACCGTGGTCAGCACGCCGTCGGGCCGCATCCCGTGCAGCAGATAGATGCCGGACACGCCTGTGCCCGTGCCGATCTCCGCCACCGCTTTGGCATCCGCGGCACCGGCCAGCAGGCGCAGCGCGGCGCCGGTGCCCGGTGACACCGAGCGGAGCCCCAGCTCACGGGCCCGTTCCCGGGCCCGGTGCAGGGCTTCGTCCTCGGCGACAAAGGCGTCGGCGAACGCCCAGCTCGTCTGCCGGTTGGCGGTAATGACCCTCTCCTGTCCCCGTAGTTGGCGCAACGGTGACTGTATCCGCTGGACCCGGGAACCCGCAGATGGGACCGGGCGTTGTGCAAGGAGTGGGGAAAGCCCAGCGCCCCGGCCCGCGGATCGGACCGGTGAGCTGTGCGAAGTCCCGGGCGAAGCCCGGCCCCAGCAGGGAAAAAGGCTTATCCGGAGCTAACGGGCGAGGTGGCTATGGTAGGGGCTCCACTGGACACCACCAGAGCCGATAGGGGAGGTGCGGCTGCGCCTGTGGATCGGGGAGGGGTGCTGCGGCGCCTTCTCAGGTCGGCCGGTGAGCCGAAATCCGTGACCAACATTGCTGACCGTTCTTCCGAAGTTTCCGCACCGACCGCGACCTTCGCCTCTGATGCGGACTCTCAGGCGTGGACCCCACCCTCATGGGAAGAGATCGTCAGCACGCACAGCGGTCGCGTGTACCGCCTTGCCTACCGGCTGACGGGTAACCAGCACGACGCCGAGGACCTCACCCAGGAAGTCTTCGTCAGAGTCTTCCGTTCGCTGTCGACGTACACGCCCGGCACGTTCGAGGGCTGGCTGCACCGCATCACCACCAATCTCTTCCTGGACATGGTCCGGCGCAAGCAGCGGATCCGCTTCGACTCGCTCGGCGACGACGCGGCCGAGCGGCTGCCCAGCCGGGAGCCGTCCCCGCAGCAAGTCTTCAACGACACCCACTTCGACGCCGACGTGCAGCAGGCGCTGGACACCCTCGCGCCCGAGTTCCGCGCGGCCGTCGTCCTCTGCGACATCGAGGGCCTCAGCTACGAGGAGATCGCGGCGACCCTCGGTGTGAAGCTCGGCACCGTGCGCAGCCGCATCCACCGCGGCCGCTCGCACCTGCGCAAGGCGCTCAAGCACCGTTCGCCCGAAGCCCGCGCCGAGCAGCGCTCCCTGGCGGACGCGGTCCTGGCAGGGGAGGGCGGAACGGCGTGAGCGGCACAGGTCCGACCGGTCCCACCCCTGCCGAAGCGCACCTGGGGGACCGGCTCGCCGCGCTGGTCGACGGCGAGCTCAACCACGACGCCCGCGAGCGGGTCCTCGCCCACCTGGCGACCTGCGCGAGGTGCAAGGTCGAGGCCGACGCCCAGCGCCGCCTCAAGAGCGCCTTCGCCATGTCCGCCGCCCCCTCGCCCTCCGAGGGGTTCCTGGCCCGGCTCCAGGGCCTTCCCGGGGGCCCTGGCGGCGACGACACCGGCTCCGGCCGGCCGTTCGGCACCGGTGGACCGTTCGCCGACGAGTTCTTCCCCCCGCTGGGGTCATCGGGCTCCACCCGCAGCGACGCCGCCGCGCCGCCCTCCCCGCTGGACGACTTCGCGTACGTCCCCACGGCCCACGGCTCCACCGCCGTGCTGCCCGGCGGCTCCCGCTCCGGCTTCCGCATCCACGAGGTGGCCCGGGACGCCGAGCGCTCGCCGTGGCGCGGCCGTCGCTTCGCCTTCGCCGCGGCCGGTGCCGTCTCCCTGGCGGCCATCGCGCTCGGCGGCACCCTGCCGCTGGACTCCGCCCCGGACCCGCTCCTGCGCGCCGAGGGCAGTGGGAACAGGGTGACCCCGCTCGACGCGGAGACCCGCGCCGGGGGCTCGGAGGAGGCGGTCAGCCGCCGTGGCGGCTCCCAGTCGGTGGGCGGTGACCGCCTGGCCGTCAACCGGTCCGCGGCCGACGCGTCGTCGACCGGCTCGCCCCGGCCCTCGCCCCTGCTCACCGCTCCACCGGCGTCCGTCGCCCCGGCGGTGAAGCCACCCCTGTCCCCGCGCGCGCAGACGACGCTCCCACCGCTGTTCGCCGCCTCGGCACTGGGCGGACACCCCTTCACGTTCCCCGCGCTGAACGTGTCCGTGCCGCCGCTGATACGTCCGACCGGTGGCTCCACACCGCTGCTCGCGGCGGTGCTGGGCAGCGGTTCGACGGCGAAGGCGCTCACACCGTCGGCGTCCTCGTCACCGGCGTCCTCGCGGCCGGATCGGCCCTCGCCGACCAACGACCTGGCGAGCCCGCTCTCCTCCCAGCGCTGACCGGGCACCGGCCCCACCCCGGCCGAACCCGTACGGGAAGGTGGCCGAACCACGACGGGACCCCTGCGCGGCGATTCGCAAACCTGGTTGAATTCCGGGGAGGAACGCCTCTGTGGGGCGTACAGAGGCCAGTTGCGGGGAGAGCATGGACGACGGTAAGCCCACCGGGCCGCAGGCGAAGTGGTGGAGCCGCCCCGCGACGGGGCGGCCCGGCCGCGCCGAGCCGGAGGGCGCGGGCCGCCCCGCCGGAAGCGAGGCCCCCGCGGACCGGACCGACACCACCGGCCAAACCGACACCACCGGCCAAACCGGCGTCCCCGCGCCCACCGAGGGCCCCCTGCACGCCGACGCTCCCGCGCACGCCGACGCCCCCGCGCCCATCAAGGGCCCCGCGCACGCCGACGCCCCCGCGCCCACCTCAGGCCAGGAGCCGCAGCCGTCCCGCCCGTCCGGGCCGCCGCTGCACGAGCCCGACGCGTACAGCACCCCGCCCTACGGCGGCCCCGGACCGTGGGCGCCCGCGCCGCCGGTCCAGCGGCCGACCCCGGCCCACGGCACCCCCGTACCCCCGCAGGCCGCACCGCTGCCGCCGCAGCCGTCCCCGGCGGCCCCGCACTCCTCGTCCGCCCACCCGCACCCCGCCCCCGTAGCACCGCGGCCCTCGCCCGTGGCCCCGCACCCCGCCCCCGTACCGCAGCCGCGCAGCTCCCCCGAGCAGGCGCCGTACGCGACGGCGGACGGGGCCGGGGCGCCGCTGCCGGGGCCGGGGGAGCAGCAGTCCGTGCAGTGGCTCCAGTACGACCCGTGGGGTGCGCCGGGGCAGCCGCTGACCCAGGCGGGACCGCCCGCCGGCGCCGAGCCGGGACGCCGGAAGAAGCGCCGCGGCGGGGCCTTCGCCGGAGTGCTGCTGCTCACCCTGGTCGCCAGCGGTATCGGCGGCGGCGTCGGCGCGTACATCGAGCGCACCGGCGGCCTGACCACCATCGAGCTGCCGCAGGCGAGCCACGACAACGGCGACCGGGCCCCCGAGAGCGTCGCGGGCATCGCCGCCAGCGCCCTGCCCAGCGTGGTCACCCTGCACGTCAGCGGCACCGCCGAGTCCGGCACCGGCACCGGCTTCGTCCTCGACGGCCGAGGCCACATCCTCACCAACAACCACGTCGTCGCCCCGGCGGGGTCCACCGGCGACATCACCGTGACGTTCAGCACCGGCGAGGTCGCCGCCGCCGAACTCGTCGGCAAGGACAGCGGCTACGACCTCGCCGTCGTCCGGGTCCGAGGCGTCTCCGGCCTCAAGCCCCTGCCGCTGGGCAACTCCGACAACGTCCGGGTGGGCGACCCGGTGGTGGCCATCGGCGCCCCCTTCGACCTGTCCAACACGGTCACCTCGGGCATCATCAGCGCCAAGCAGCGCCCGATCACCGCGGGCGGCGAGAAGGGCGACGGCAGCGACATCAGCTACGTCGACGCCCTCCAGACCGACGCCCCGATCAACCCCGGCAACTCCGGCGGCCCGCTGGTCGACGCGCAGGCCCATGTCATCGGCATCAACAGCGCCATCCGCGCCGCCGACAGCGGCAAGGGGCCCGAGCGCGGCGGCCAGTCCGGCTCCATCGGCCTCGGCTTCGCGATACCGATCAACCAGGGCAAGCGCGTCGCCGAGGAGCTGATCAACACCGGCCGGGCCACCCACCCGGTGATCGGCGTCACGCTGGACATGCAGTTCACCGGCGACGGGGCCAAGGTCGGCACCAAGGGCGCCGACGACGGCCCGGCGGTCACCAAGGACGGCCCGGCCGCCAAGGCGGGCATCCGGTCCGGTGACGTGATCACCGAGGTGCAGGGACAGCGGGTGCACAGCGGGGAGGAGCTGATCGTGAAGATCCGCGCCCACCGGCCGGGCGACCGGCTGGAGCTGCGGCTGACCCGAGGTGGCAACCCGCTGTCCGTCACGTTGACGCTCGGCTCGGCGAGCGGCACGTGAGCGACACGGCGAGGTACCGCCCGTACAGGTCGGCCAGGTACCGTTGAGCGGTCCGGGCGCTCGTCCCACCCGGCCGGGGCCGGACGCGGAAGCCGGGATCGGCCAAGAACCACGCGGAGAACACGAGGAGCAGCTAGGTGTTCAATGACATAGGCGCACTGGAGCTGCTGACCCTCGGGGTGCTGGCCGTGCTGGTCTTCGGCCCCGACAAGCTGCCCAAGCTGATCCAGGACGTCACGCGCACCATCCGTAAGATCCGTGAGTTCTCGGACAGCGCCAAGGACGACATCCGCTCGGAGCTGGGCCCGCAGTTCAAGGACTTCGAGTTCGAGGACCTCAACCCCAAGACGTTCGTCCGCAAGCAGCTGATGGACGGCAACGACGACCTGGGGCTGAAGGAGATCGCCGAGAGCTTCGACCTCCGCAAGGAGATCGCCGACGTCACGGACGCGGTCAACGGCCGCACGCCGGTATCGGATGCCGCACCGGATACCGCCAACAGTGCGGTGAACGGATCGGCGGGCGCGTCGGCCCCAGCCACCTCACCCAGCCTCACCAAGACCGGTGACACCACCCCTGACCTGCTGAAGAAGGCTCCGCAGCAGCCGCAGCCCGAGCGGCCGCCGTTCGACGCGGACGCCACCTGACACCAGGTCAATCCCGACTCGTCCGGACGGTATGGCTATTCTCCATCTGTCCGGTTGCGAGGATGCCCACGCCCGCGGGGGGCGGGCCGCTCCGGATCAGGACTGATCGAGGAGGCGGCCGCTCAGATGGAGACGACGAGTCGGGTGGATGCGGACGGTGCCCCTGGCCCGGTCACGGCAAAGGAGGTTCCGACGACCCGGCGGCGTACCGTCGACGGCTACCTGGAGGCCTCGTTCCCCTGGTACGGGCTGGACGAGGCCTTCACCGGCCCGCGCTGGCTGATGCAGGTCGGCACGGCGGCGGACGGCACCGTGCAGCACGGTTCCACCGGGCACGGCGAGGAGCCCTCGGTGAAGACGGACGGTTCCACCGCCGAGAAGGAACGGTTCGCGGCCGTCATCACGGTCGCCGCCAGCCCCGTCAGACGCAGCGGTGACGGTACGGGGGTCCTGGACGCCACCACGGTCTCCTCGGCGGCCTGGCTGGCCGGCTCGGGCCTGCTGGCGTACACCTGGCCGCCGCAGATGGACCACACCCTGCGCGACGACTGGCTGGACCAGCAGACCGAGACGGCGTTCACCCTCGCCGACGACCTCGGCTCCGCGCCCTGGTCGACGCTCTCCCTGCCGGTGGACGGCGTTCCGGTGGAGTTCCACTACCGGGAGTCCGAGTTCGGCTGGGTGCTGGCCGGGTCGGCGCACGACGGCGTGCACATCGGGGCGTACGGGCGCGGGATGAGCGCGTACGGTCTCGGGTTCGCGGTGATCAAGGCGGAGGTGTTGTGGCAGGCTGCGGCCAGGCCATGACGCCGCTTCGCCGGCAAGGCCGGCTCCTACAAAGGTCAGCGCCGTCTGTAGGAGCCGG
>NZ_JBEYKR010000115.1:0-22954 GCF_040703535.1 Streptomyces sp. NPDC007346 | reverse complement strand
GATTACCGCCAGGGCCATGCCGAGCATGCCGAACAGGTTGCCGCGCCGCGAGGTGCCGCCCCCGGCGCCCCGGAGCGGACCACCCCCGAGGACGACGCACTGTCACTGCCCGCCAGTAGGGTGTGAGACATGGCAGACCCCTCCAGCTACCGCCCCAGCCCGGGGCAGATCCCCGACTCCCCGGGGGTCTACAAGTTCCGCGACGAGCACCGCCGGGTGATCTACGTCGGGAAGGCCAAGAACCTCCGCCAGCGCGTGGCCAACTACTTCCAGGACCTGGCCGGTCTCCACCCGCGTACGCGCTCGATGGTCACGACCGCCGCCTCCGTCGAGTGGACGGTGGTCTCCACCGAGGTCGAGGCGCTCCAGCTGGAGTACACCTGGATCAAGGAGTTCGACCCCCGGTTCAACGTCAAGTACCGGGACGACAAGAGCTACCCCTACCTCGCCGTCACGCTGAACGAGGAGTTCCCCCGCGTCCAGGTGATGCGCGGCGCGAAGAAGAAGGGCGTGCGCTACTTCGGTCCGTACGGCCACGCCTGGGCGATCCGCGAGACGGTCGACCTGATGCTCCGCGTCTTCCCCGTCCGCACCTGCTCCGCCGGGGTCTTCAAGAACGCCGCCCGCACCGGCCGCCCCTGCCTGCTGGGCTACATCGACAAGTGCTCGGCCCCCTGCGTCGGCCGGGTCACCCCCGAGGAACACCGGGAGCTGGCCGAGGACTTCTGCGACTTCATGGCCGGGCGCACCGGCACCTACATCCGCCGCCTGGAGAAGGACATGACGCAGGCGGCCGAGGAGATGGAGTACGAGCGCGCCGCCCGCCTCCGGGACGACGCCGAGGCCCTCCGGCGGGCCATGGAGAAGAGCGCCGTCGTCCTGGCCGACGCCACCGACGCCGACCTGATCGCCGTCGCCGAGGACGAGCTGGAGGCCGCCCTCCAGATCTTCCACGTGCGCGGCGGCCGGGTCCGCGGCCAGCGCGGCTGGGTCACCGACAAGGTCGAGGCGGTCGACACCGCCGGCCTCGTCGAGCACGCCCTCCAGCAGCTGTACGGGGAGGAGCGTGGCGACGCCGTCCCCAAGGAGGTCCTCGTCCCCGCCCTGCCCGAGGACACCGAGGCGGTCTCCCAGTGGCTCGCCGAGCGCCGGGGCTCCCAGGTCAGCCTGCGCATCCCGCAGCGCGGCGACAAGAAGGACCTCATGGCGACGGTCCAGCGCAACGCCCAGCAGGCGCTCGGGCTGCACAAGACCAAGCGCGCCTCCGACCTCACCACCCGCTCCCGGGCCCTGGAGGAGATCACCGAGGCGCTCGGCCTGGACGCGGTGCCGCTGCGCATCGAGTGCTACGACATCTCCCATCTCCAGGGGGACGACGTGGTGGCCTCCATGGTGGTCTTCGAGGACGGCCTCGCCCGCAAGAGCGAGTACCGCCGCTTCCAGATCAAGGGCTTCGAGGGCCAGGACGACGTCCGCTCGATGCACGAGGTGATCGGCCGCCGCTTCAAGCGCTACCTCCAGGAGAAGGAGCGCACGGGGGAGTGGGAGCAGGCGCGGGAGACCGCGCCCGCCCTCACCGGCCCCGCCCCCACCGGCCCCGTCCCCGCCCCGCCCCCCGCCGCCGTCTCCCCGGCCGACGAGACCGAGCCCCGGGAGGACGACGGCCGCCCCAAGCGGTTCGCCTACCCGCCGCAGCTCGTCGTGGTCGACGGCGGGCAGCCCCAGGTCGCCGCCGCCCGGCGCGCCCTGGACGAGCTGGGCATCGACGACATCGCCGTCTGCGGCCTGGCCAAGCGCCTGGAGGAGGTCTGGCTCCCCGAGGACGACGACCCCGTCGTCCTGCCCCGCTCCAGCGAGGGCCTCTACCTCCTCCAGCGCGTGCGGGACGAGGCCCACCGCTTCGCCATCACCTACCAGCGCGCCAAGCGGGCCAAGCGCATCCGCTCCAGCCCGCTGGACGACGTGGCGGGCCTGGGCGAGACCCGCAAGCAGGCCCTCATCAAGCATTTCGGCTCCGTGAAGAAGCTCCGGCAGGCGACAATCGAAGAGATCTGCGAGGTCCCCGGGATAGGGCGCAGGACGGCCGAATCGGTGGCGGCGGCCCTCGCCTCGGCGGCTCCCGCCGCCCCTGCCGTGAACACGGCCACAGGAGAGATCATGGAAGAGGACGACGGGGGCACGTCATGACCGAGCACACCCGCCGGGCCGACGGCGGGGGCGACGCCGACAGCGCGCGCCCCGACGACCAGCAGCACGACCGAGCAGACCGAGCAGACGGAGCAGACGTGAGTACGAACACCACGAACGAGACGGGCGAGGCAGTGGCGCCGGCCATCCCCGAGCTGGTGATCATCTCCGGCATGTCCGGCGCCGGCCGTTCCACCGCGGCCAAGTGCCTGGAGGACCTCGGCTGGTTCGTCGTCGACAACCTGCCGCCCGCGCTGATCCCCACCATGGTGGAGCTCGGCGCCCGCTCGCAGGGCAACGTGGCGCGGATCGCCGTCGTCGTCGACGTACGCGGCCGGCGCTTCTTCGACAACCTCCGCGAATCCCTCGCGGACCTGGAGGCCAAGCACGTCACCCGGCGCATCGTCTTCCTGGAGTCCTCCGACGACGCCCTGGTGCGCCGCTTCGAGTCCGTCCGCCGCCCGCACCCCCTCCAGGGCGACGGCCGCATCGTCGACGGCATCGCGGCCGAGCGCGACCTGCTGCGCGAGCTGCGCGGCGACGCCGACCTGGTCATCGACACCTCCAGCCTCAACGTGCACGAGCTGCGGGCCAAGATGGACGCCCAGTTCGCGGGCGAGTCGGAGCCGGAGCTGCGCGCCACGGTGATGTCCTTCGGCTACAAGTACGGCCTGCCCGTCGACGCCGACCTGGTCGTGGACTGCCGCTTCCTGCCCAACCCGCACTGGGTCCCGGAGCTGCGCCCCTTCACCGGCCTGAACGAGGAGGTGTCCGGTTACGTCTTCGACCAGCCGGGGGCCAAGGAGTTCCTCAACCAGTACACCGAGCTGCTCCAGCTGATCGCCGCCGGCTACCGCCGCGAGGGCAAGCGGTACGTGACCATCGCCGTGGGCTGTACCGGCGGCAAGCACCGCTCCGTCGCCATGTCGGAGAAGCTCTCGGCCCGCCTCGCCGCCGAAGGCATCGAGACCGTCCTCGTCCACCGGGACATGGGGCGAGAGTGACCGGTCGCAATCTGCGGATGCGGAGACTCAGCCGCGCCGGCGCGGCGCTCTCCGGCCGCAAACGCGGTGGACAGCCCAAGGTCGTCGCCCTCGGCGGCGGCATGGGCCTCTCGGCGTCCCTGGCGGCGCTGCGCCGGATCACCGGTGACCTCACGGCCGTGGTCACCGTCGCCGACGACGGCGGATCCAGCGGCCGGCTGCGCGAGGAGCTGGGCGTCCTGCCGCCCGGGGACCTGCGCAAGGCGCTCGCCGCGCTCTGCGGCGACGACGACTGGGGCCGCACCTGGTCCCGGGTCATCCAGCACCGGTTCGAGTCCAAGGGCGACCTCCACGAGCACGCGGTCGGCAACCTGCTGATCGTGGCCCTGTGGGAGCAGCTCGGCGACCATGTCCAGGCCCTCGACCTGGTCGGCAAGCTGCTGGGCGCGCACGGCCGGGTGCTGCCCATGTCCGCCGTGCCGCTGGAGCTCCAGGCGCTGGTGAAGGGGCACGACCCCGAGCTGCCCGACGCGATCGTCACCGTGCGCGGCCAGGCCACCGTGGCGCTCACCCCGGGCGAGGTGCAGTCCGTGCACGTCGTGCCGCCCGACCCGCCGGCCGTCCCGGAGGCCGTCGAGGCGGTCCTCGACGCCGACTGGGTGGTGCTCGGCCCCGGCTCCTGGTTCTCCTCGGTGATCCCGCACCTCCTGGTGCCGGAACTGCTCGACGCGCTGGTCACCACGAAGGCCCGCAAGGTCCTCTCGTTGAATCTCGCACCACAGCCCGGTGAAACCGAGGGGTTCTCACCGCAGCGTCATTTGGAGGTTTTGGGACGACACGCCCCTAAACTCGCCTTGGACGTGGTGCTGGCCGACGAGGCAGCCGTGCCCGACCGCGAATCGCTCGACGACGCCGCCAAGCGGCTCGGAGCCGCGGTCGAGCTGGCGCCGGTGGCATCGCCCGACGGCGTTCCGGTCCATGATCAGGAGCTGTTGGCCGCCGCGTACGACCGTATTTTTCGGATGCATGGAAGGATCGGCCCATGGCGATGACGCCAGCGGTGAAGGACGAAATCTCTCGGCTTCCCGTCACCCGGACCTGCTGCAGGAAGGCAGAGGTCTCGGCGATTCTTCGGTTCGCGGGCGGGCTGCACCTGGTGAGCGGCCGGATTGTGATCGAGGCGGAGCTGGACACCGCGATGGCGGCGCGCCGGCTCAAGCGCGACATCCTCGAAATCTTCGGGCACAGCTCGGAGCTGATCGTGATGGCCCCCGGCGGGCTGCGGCGCGGCTCGCGCTATGTCGTACGGGTGGTGGCGGGCGGCGACCAGCTGGCCCGCCAGACCGGGCTGGTGGACGGCCGCGGCCGGCCCATCCGCGGGCTGCCCCCGCAGGTGGTCTCGGGGGCCACCTGCGACGCCGAGGCGGCCTGGCGCGGGGCGTTCCTCGCGCACGGCTCGCTCACCGAGCCCGGCCGCTCCTCCTCGCTGGAGGTCACCTGCCCCGGCCCCGAGGCGGCCCTCGCCCTGGTCGGCGCGGCCCGCCGGCTCTCCATCGCGGCCAAGGCCCGCGAGGTACGCGGTGTGGACCGGGTCGTCGTCCGCGACGGCGACGCCATCGGCGCCCTGCTCACCCGGCTCGGCGCCCACGAGTCGGTGCTGGCCTGGGAGGAGCGCCGGATGCGGCGCGAGGTCCGCGCCACGGCCAACCGGCTCGCCAACTTCGACGACGCCAACCTGCGCCGCTCGGCCCGCGCCGCGGTCGCCGCCGGGGCCCGGGTGGGGCGCGCGCTGGAGATCCTCGGCGAGGAGGTCCCCGAGCACCTCGCGGCGGCCGGCCGGCTGCGCATGGAGCACAAGCAGGCCTCGCTGGAGGAGCTGGGGGCGCTCGCCGACCCGCCGCTGACCAAGGACGCGGTCGCCGGCCGGATCCGCCGGCTGCTGGCCATGGCCGACAAGCGCGCCCAGGATCTCGGTATCCCGGGGACGGAGGCCACGCTCAGCGAGGAGCTGGCGGACGGCCTGGTCGGCTGAGGTCCCAGGGGGTGTTCCGCCGACTCGTCGGCAGGCGGGGGACGTTGGTCCCCGGCCACCGGAACCGAGCCCCTGAGGTGTGACCGGAGGCCCGTGACCCTACTGGTGGGTAGCGGGCCTCCCGGCATATCCCGGCGGCGTGTACGGCCCCGCTCGATGTCACCCCCGGGGTCTTGGAGAGGTAGGGTCGATAGCGGTCGGGGACATCCCTATACACCTCGTCGGCTTCAGAAACCGGCGTACCTATACGAGGAGATCGGTTCGTGACGATCCGCGTAGGCATCAACGGCTTTGGCCGCATCGGTCGTAACTACTTCCGCGCGCTGCTGGAGCAGGGTGCGGACATCGAGATCGTGGCTGTCAACGACCTGGGTGACACCGCGACCACGGCCCACCTGCTGAAGTACGACACCATCCTGGGTCGTCTCAAGGCAGAGGTCAGCCACACCGCCGACACCATCACGGTCGACGGCCACACCATCAAGGTGCTCTCCGAGCGCAACCCGGCCGACATCCCCTGGGGTGAGCTGGGCGTCGACATCGTTATCGAGTCGACCGGCATCTTCACCAAGAAGGCCGACGCGGAGAAGCACATCACCGGTGGCGCCAAGAAGGTCCTCATCTCGGCTCCGGCCAAGGACGAGGACATCACCATCGTGATGGGCGTCAACCAGGACAAGTACGACGCGGCCAACCACCACGTCATCTCCAACGCCTCCTGCACCACCAACTGTGTGGCGCCGATGGCCAAGGTTCTCGACGAGAACTTCGGCATCGTCAAGGGCCTGATGACGACGGTCCACGCGTACACCAACGACCAGCGGATCCTGGACTTCCCGCACTCGGACCTGCGCCGCGCCCGCGCCGCCGCCGAGAACATCATCCCGACCACGACCGGCGCCGCCAAGGCGACCGCTCTGGTCCTCCCGCAGCTCAAGGGCAAGCTCGACGGCATCGCGATGCGCGTCCCGGTCCCGACCGGCTCCGCCACCGACCTCGTCGTCACCCTGGACCGCGAGGTCACCAAGGACGAGGTCAACGCCGCGTTCAAGAAGGCCGCCGACGACGGCGCCCTCAAGGGCTTCCTGACGTACACCGAGGACCCGATCGTCTCCTCGGACATCGTCGGCGACCCGTCCTCCTGCACCTTCGACTCCTCCCTGACCATGGTCCAGGAGGGGAACACGGTGAAGATCCTCGGCTGGTACGACAACGAGTGGGGCTACTCCAACCGCCTCGTCGACCTCACGGTCTTCGTCGGCGGCCAGCTCTGATCCTCGGGTCGGCAGGCACATCGATGTGAGTCAGGGGCTCGA
The DNA here is from genome assembly GCF_040703535.1 of Streptomyces sp. NPDC007346. Lineage (NCBI taxonomy): Bacteria > Bacillati > Actinomycetota > Actinomycetes > Kitasatosporales > Streptomycetaceae > Streptomyces > Streptomyces sp. NPDC007346. The sequence continues at coordinate 16,436 of NZ_JBEYKR010000115.1, read as the reverse complement.
CCGGCGCAACGAAGCGCCGATCGAGCCCCTTGGGCCGTGTCGGCGGCCCGTCACGCTCATCCGTCCTTGCAAGGAGCAACGGAAGACCACATGAAGACGATCGACGAACTTCTCACCGAAGGGGTCGCCGGCAGGCGGGTATTCGTCCGCGCCGACCTCAACGTGCCGCTGGACGGCACCACCATCACCGACGACGGCCGCATCCGCGCCGTCCTGCCGACGATCGCCAAGCTCGCCGAAGCCGGCGCGCGGGTCGTCGTCGCCTCGCACCTGGGCCGCCCCAAGGGGGCCCCGGACCCGGCGTTCTCGCTGGCGCCCGCCGCCGCGCGCCTGGGTGAACTCCTCGGCGCCGACGTCGCCTTCGCGACCGACACCGTCGGCGACTCCGCCCGCGCGGTCGTCGCGGGCCTCACCGACGGCCAGGTCGCCGTCGTCGAGAACCTCCGCTTCAACGCCGGCGAGACGGCCAAGGACGACGCCGAGCGCGGCGCCTTCGCCGACCGGCTCGCCGAGCTGGCCGACGTGTACGTGGGCGACGGCTTCGGTGCCGTACACCGCAAGCACGCCTCGGTCGTCGACCTCCCGGCGCGCCTGCCGCACTACGCGGGCTACCTCATCGCCACCGAGGTCGGCGTGCTGAAGAAGCTCACCACCGACGTCAAGCGGCCGTACGCCGTCGTCCTCGGCGGTGCCAAGGTCTCCGACAAGCTCGGCGTCATCGACCACCTGCTGGAGAAGGCCGACCGCATCCTGATCGGCGGCGGCATGGTGTTCACCTTCCTCGCGGCCCAGGGCCACGAGGTCGGTGCCTCGCTGCTCCAGGAGGACCAGATCCCGGTCGTCAAGGAGTACATCGAGCGGGCCCGGGAGCGCGGCGTGGAGTTCGTCCTCCCCGTCGACGTGCTGGTCGCGGAGTCGTTCCCCGACGTGAAGACCAAGGCCCCGGCCCACCCGGCCACGGTCGCCGCCGACGCCATCCCGGCCGGGAAGATGGGCCTGGACATCGGCCCGGAGTCCGGCAGGCTCTACGCCTCGAAGCTCGCCGACGCGGCCACCGTCTTCTGGAACGGCCCGATGGGCGTCTTCGAACACCCCGACTACGCCGAGGGCACCCGCGCGGTCGCCCAGGCGCTCCTCGACTCCTCGGCGTTCACCGTCGTCGGCGGCGGCGACTCCGCCGCGGCCGTACGCATCCTGGGCTTCGACGAGAATGCTTTCGGACACATCTCGACCGGTGGCGGCGCCAGCCTCGAATACCTCGAGGGCAAGACGCTTCCCGGCCTTGCCGCACTGGAGGACTGAACCTCAATGACCACCCGTACCCCGCTGATGGCGGGCAACTGGAAGATGAACCTCAACCACCTCGAGGCCATCGCCCACGTCCAGAAGCTCTCCTTCGCCCTGGCCGACAAGGACTACGAGGCCGTCGAGGTCGCGGTCCTGCCGCCCTTCACCGACCTGCGCTCCGTGCAGACCCTGGTGGACGGCGACAAGCTGAAGATCAAGTACGGCGCCCAGGACATCTCGGCGCACGACTCCGGTGCCTACACCGGTGAGATCTCCGGCCCGATGCTCGCCAAGCTGCGCTGCACGTACGTGGCCGTCGGCCACAGCGAGCGCCGCCAGTACCACGGCGAGAACGACGAGATCTGCAACGCCAAGGTGAAGGCCGCCTACAAGCACGGCCTGACCCCGATCCTCTGCGTCGGCGAGGGCCTGGACATCCGCAAGGCCGGTGACCAGGTCTCCTACACGCTCGCGCAGCTCGACGGCGCCCTGAAGGACATCCCGGCCGAGCAGGCCGAGTCCATCGTCATCGCCTACGAGCCGGTCTGGGCGATCGGGACCGGCGAGGTCGCCACCCCCGAGGACGCCCAGGAGGTCTGCGGTGCGATCCGCCGCCGGCTGGCCGAGCTGTACTCGCAGGAGCTGGCCGACGCCGTCCGCATCCAGTACGGCGGCTCGGTGAAGTCCGGCAACGTGGCCGCGATCATGGCCCAGCCCGACGTGGACGGCGCCCTGATCGGCGGCGCCGCGCTGGACGCCGACGAGTTCGTCAAGATCGTCCGCTTCCGCGACCAGTGAGTATGCGGTAGCGCCGATCCGTCGTACCCTTGCGGGGGCCGAGGGGGGTGCCACCCCTCCGGCCCCCGCTGTACGTACAGGCAGTAGTCGAGAATTCCGGAAAGTAGGGACCAGCCGTGGTTATGGCGTTCCAGATCGCTCTGATCGTCTTCAGCCTGCTGCTGATGCTGCTGGTGCTCATGCACAAGGGCAAGGGCGGTGGCCTCTCCGACATGTTCGGTGGCGGAATGCAGTCCTCCGTCGGTGGCTCCTCCGTTGCCGAGCGTAACCTCACCCGCATCACCATCGTGGTCGGTCTGGTCTGGTTCGCGTGCGTCGTCGTCCTCGGTCTGCTGGTCAAGCTGAGCGACTGACCCGTCGTCCGCGATTCCCGGTGAGGGTGTAACTCCTTCCACTGGACGCGCGTTGGGCCTTACGTAGACTGGGGCATCCTCGAGCACCATCACGCAGGGAGTTACGACCGTGGCAAGTGGCAACGCGATCCGGGGAAGCCGGGTCGGAGCGGGGCCGATGGGCGAGGCCGAGCGCGGCGAGTCCGCGCCGCGCCTGCGCATCTCCTTCTGGTGCTCGAACGGGCACGAGACGCAGCCGAGCTTCGCCCATGACGCGCAGGTGCCGGAGACCTGGGACTGCCCGCGCTGCGGCTTCCCGGCCGGCCAGGACAAGGACAGCCCGCCGGACCCGCCCCGCACCGAGCCGTACAAGACGCACCTCGCCTACGTACGCGAGCGGCGCAGCGACGAGGACGGCGAGGCCATCCTCGCCGAGGCCCTCGCCAAGCTCCGCGGCGAGATCTGACGTTGCCCGCACAGCTCCACGGATCCACCCAGTCGTTCACCGGCCGGACACCCCACGGGTGTCCGGCCGGTCTGCTTCCGCGCCACCCGGCTCCTCGATCAATTAGGTTGGTGGGGCAGCGGGGATGCTGACGTACGAGAAGAAGTGGGCTGATTTCCGGGATGAACGCAGCAAGCCGAGCCAAGCTCAACCAGACCCCCGAGTGGACGGCTCTCGCCGAGCACCGTGAGGAGTTCGGCGCGACCCAGCTGCGCGAGCTGTTCGCGCAGGCGCCGGGCCGGGGCACCGCCTACACCCTGAGGGTCGGCGACCTCCACCTCGACTACTCCAAGCACCTGGTCACCGACGAGACGCTGCGCCTGCTGCGCGAGCTCGCCGCCGCGACCGGGGTCGCCGAGCTGCGGGACGCGATGTTCCGCGGCGAGAAGATCAACACCACCGAGGACCGGGCCGTCCTGCACACCGCGCTGCGGGCCCCGCGCACAGCGGTCGTCGAGGTCGACGGCGAGAACGTCGTACCGGCCGTGCACGCCGTCCTGGACAGGATGGCCGCCTTCGCCGAGAAGGTCAGGGCGGGCGAGTGGACCGGCCACACCGGCAAGCCCATCAAGAACATCGTCAACATCGGCATCGGCGGCTCCGACCTCGGCCCCGCCATGGCCTACGAGGTGCTGCGCTCCTTCACCGACCGCTCGCTCACCGTCCGGTTCGTCTCCAACGTCGACGGCGCCGACCTCCACGAGGCGGTCCGCGACCTGGACCCGGCCGAGACGCTGTTCATCGTCGCCTCGAAGACGTTCACCACGATCGAGACGATCACCAACGCCACCTCCGCCCGGGACTGGCTCCTCACCGAGCTGCGGGCCGGTCAGGACGCCGTGGCCCGGCACTTCGTGGCGCTGTCGACCAACGCCGAGAAGGTCGACGAGTTCGGCATCGACACGGCCAACATGTTCGAGTTCTGGGACTGGGTCGGCGGCCGCTACTCCTACGACTCCGCCATCGGCCTCTCGCTGATGATCGCCATCGGCCCGGACCGGTTCCGCGAGATGCTGGACGGCTTCCACCTCGTCGACGAGCACTTCCGCACCGCCCCCGCCGAGGAGAACGCCCCGCTCCTGCTGGGCCTGCTCGGCGTCTGGTACGGCAACTTCTTCGACGCCCAGTCGCACGCGGTGCTGCCCTACAGCCACTACCTGTCCAAGTTCACCGCCTACCTCCAGCAGCTCGACATGGAGTCCAACGGCAAGTCCGTCGACCGCGAGGGCGACCCCGTCGACTGGCAGACCGGCCCGGTCGTGTGGGGCACGCCCGGCACCAACGGGCAGCACGCGTACTACCAGTTGATCCACCAGGGCACCAAGATGATCCCGGCGGACTTCATCGGCTTCGCCGCCCCGGTCCCCGACCTGCTGCCCGGACTGATCGCCCAGCACGACCTGCTGATGGCCAACTTCTTCGCCCAGACCCAGGCGCTCGCCTTCGGCAAGACGCCCGACGAGGTCCGCGCGGAGGGCGTGCCCGAGGAGCTGGTCCCACACAAGACGTTCCGGGGCAACCACCCGACGACCACGATCCTCGCCGACCGGCTGACCCCCTCGGTCCTCGGCCAGCTCATCGCGCTCTACGAGCACAAGGTCTTCGTCCAGGGCGCCATCTGGAACATCGACTCCTTCGACCAGTGGGGCGTCGAGCTGGGCAAGGTCCTCGCCAAGAAGATCGAGCCCGTCCTGACCGGGGAGGCCGGCACCGCGGAGGCCGACACCGGGGAGCTCGACAGCTCCACCGCCGCCCTGGTCGCCGCCTACCGCACGCTGCGGGGGCGCTGAGCCCATGCCGGCGGGGGAGGGGACGGCGACGGTACGGCTGCGGCCGCCGCGCAACACGCTGAACGAGCGGGTCGTGGGCTGGTGGCGGGTCCAGTGGCTGCTGACGACCGCGCTGCCCGTCGTCCCGCTGGCCGTGCTGGGCGCGGTGATCGAACCCGCACGCTTCTGGCTGCTGCTGTCCGCCGCGGTGCTCGCCGCGGCGGGCGTGGCGGCCGCCGTCCTCCTCCCGCTGTGGTGGTTCCGCACCCACCGCTGGGAGGTCACCGAGGACGCGGTGTACGTGCGCACCGGCTTCTTCTGGCAGGAGTGGCGGATCGCGCCGATGTCCCGGATCCAGACCGTGGACACCGTGCGCGGCCCGCTGGAACAGCTCTACCGGCTCGCCACCGTCACGGTCACCACCGCCTCCTCCAAGGGCGCGGTACGGATCGAGGGCCTGGACCACGAGGTCGCCGCCGAGCTGGCCGAGCGGCTCACCCGCATCACCCGCGACACCCCCGGCGACGCCACATGAGCACCCCGCACGCCCCGTACGCCCCCGAGCACGACTGGCGCCGCCTGGACCCCCGTACGGTCTGGGTCACCGCCCTCGTCGTCGCCGGGGTCGTCGCGGGTGCCGCCCTGCCCGCCACCCTCGGACTCACCCGCTGGCTGGGGCTGCCCGGCGCGGTGCTCTGGGTGCTCGCCGCGGCCGTCGTGGTCATCGGGGCCGCGGCGGGCGCCGACCGGGTCCGCTGGCATCGCACCCGCTACCGCGTCGGCCAGGAGCGCGTCGAACTCCACACCGGCCTCCTCCTCGTCAAGCGCCGCTCCCTGGCCCGGGAGCGCATCCGCACCGTCGACCTCACCGCCAACCTGCTGCTGCGCCTCCTGGGCCTGGTCACCGTCAGGATCGGCACCGGCGAACACGGCGGCGACTCCACCTTGGAGCTGGACCCGGTCACCCGGGCCGAGGGCGAACGGCTCCGCCGCCTTCTGCTGGAACGCGCCACCACCGCGCGGCCCGGAGTCCACCGCGACGGCGAGCTGGCCGCGCTCGACCCGCGCTGGATCCGCTACGCACCGGTCTCCTTCGTCGCCCCCATGCTCGGCGGCGCGGCCGTCGGAGCGGTGATGCAGATCAGCGACTGGGTCGGGGCCCAGGGCGCGGTCATCGCCTGGGCCGGCGACCGCTTCCAGGAGACCCCGGTCCTCTGGGTGATCGTCATCCTGGTCGCGGCCGCCCTGGTCGCCGGTGTGGTCGGAGCGCTCGGCCTGTGGATCGAGATGTGGTGGAACTACCGCCTGGAGCGCGAGCCCGGCGGCACCCTGCGGGTCCGGCGCGGGCTGTTCACCTCCCGGTCGATCTCCGTCGAGGAGGCCCGGCTGCGCGGCGTCGACCTGGTCGAACCCCTCGGTGTACGGCTGGTCGGCGCCGCCCGGCTGGACGCCATCACCACCGGGCTCGCCCAGGACAGCGACTCCAAGAACGCCGACCACAACACGGTCCTCCCGGCGGTCCCGCGCGAGCTGGCCGACTCCGTCGCCGCCGCGATACTCCGGGAGGAGACCACCCCGACCGGCGCCCCGCTGACCCGCCACCCCCTCGCGGCCCGGGGCCGCAGACTGCGCTGGGCGCTGGCCGCCGCCCTCGCCCCGCTCCTGCTCCTCACCGTCCTCGGGGCGCTCCTCACCCCCGTACTCCTGTGGATCGCGCTCGGCGGCGCGGTGGTCCTCCTGCCGCTCGCGGTGGCGCTGGCGCTGACGGCGTACCGGGCACTGGGCCACGCGCTCTCCGGCCGCTACCTGGTCACCCGCTCCGGCACGCTCCGCCGCTCCACCGCCGCCCTGGAGCGGGCCGGGGTGATCGGCTGGACCGTCAAGCAGTCGTACTTCCAGCGGCGGGCAGGGCTCCTCACCGTCACGGCCACCACGGCCGCCGGAGGGGGCGCCTACACCGCGTACGACACCGGTGCGGCCGAGGGCCTCACCTTCGCCGCCGAGGCCGTCCCCGGGCTGCTGGAGCCCTTCCTGGAGCGCGGGGACCGCACCGGCCCGTGACGGACGGCCCGGTGTGTCCCGCGGCCCGTGACGGACGGCACAACCGGTCTCCTGGGCAGCCGAACCGGTGTCGGCGACGATATCGATCATGACCTTCGCCAACCGTCGTACGGTTCTCACCGCCCTCGCCACCGCCGCCGTCAGCGGCCCGCTGCTCGGGTCGCTCACCGCGACCCCCGCCCACGCCACCGGCGACCTGGACATCTACACCTCCAACACCGACCTCTACAAGAAGCTCGCCGGGCAGGAGGGCGTCGAATTCGCCCGCCGCTACAAGAGACACGAGTACGCCGACCACTCGACCCCGCAGAGATACCCGTACCACCGGACCACCGTCATGGCCCTGCACGGCGGCGGCATCGAGACCGGCACCTCCGAACTCTGCCTCGCCATAGCCGGATACCACCCGGCCACGCTCGCCCCGCTCCAGGACGGCCACGGGGTGCACGACTACTGGATGTTCGAAGGGCTGCGCACCTCGGGCAACCGCGACCTGCACGTCACCGCCAAGAACTGCGACGACCACGTCGCGCTCTCCATGGCGTTCAGCAGCCTCAACGTCCTGAGCCTGCACGGCTGTACGTCGGCACAAGCGGGCACCGTCCCGCAGGCCGTGGTGGTCGGCGGGCTGAACACCCGCTTCAAGACCCTGCTCAAGGCGGAGTTCGACAAGGTGGGCATCGCCTGGCGGGACGGGAACGAGCTGCCCGACCTGGCCGGGGTGAATCCCGACAACCCCGTCAACCGCACCATGCTGTCCAAGGGCGGTCAGCTGGAGCTCACCACGGAGCTGCGCGCCGCCATGTTCACCACCAACACCCGGGCGGGCCGGGCCGGCAGCACCACTACGGTCTTCGACCGCTTCACCGCCGCCTGCCGGGCCGCGATCACCAAGCTGGAGCAGGGGACCGACCAGGTCATCCTCTGATGTACGGGGGCCTCAGCCGCCGTGCGTCGTGTCGATGACGCAGAAGCGGTTGCCCTCGGGGTCGGCGAGGACCACGAAGTCCGGGTCCGGCGGGTACAGCTCCCACGCGACCCGCACGGCGCCCAGCGCGATCAGCCGTTCCACCTCGGCCTCCTGGGTGTCGGAGTAGAGGTCGAGGTGGACCCGGGGGACCTCCTGCACGGGGGAGGTGGAGCGGCCCAGCGCCACCCCGACGCCGGGACCCTCGACCGGGACCAGCACCACCCAGTCGTCCGTCCCCGGCTCGCGCTCGGTGTACGTGAGCGCCGCCTTCCAGAAGGCGGCGGCCCTCGCCACGTCCGACACGCCCATCACCACGGTTCCGATGTGCACCATGGGGCGAGCCTTTCACGCAGCAGGCCCGGCCCGCTGAGAAGAAGCGGGCCGGGCCTGGGAGTAACCGAGATCAGGCGGACGCCGGTGGATACAGCGCGCGCGGCAGCCGCGAGGCCGCCGCCGCGTCCAGCAGCCACAGCGTCCGGCCGCTGCCGTACGCGCCCGCCGCCGGGGCCTGGATCTCCCCGGCGCCCGACAGCGCGATGGCTGCGGCCTCCGCCTTGTCCTCGCCCGCCGCCAGCAGCCACACCTCACGCGCCGCACGGATCGCGGGCAGCGTGAGCGAGACGCGGACCGGCGGCGGCTTGGGGGCGCCCCGCACACCGACGACCGTGCGCTCGGTCTCCCGTACCGCGGGCAGCTCCGGGAAGAGCGAGGCGACATGGGTGTCCGGGCCGACGCCCAGCATCAGCACGTCGAACGCCGGTACCCGGCCGTGGTCCTCCGGCCCCGCGGCGGCGGCGAGTTCGGTCGCGTACGCCGCCGCCGCCGCGTCCACGTCCTCGCCGTACGGGCCGTTCGACGCGGGCATCGCGTGCACCCGGGCCGGGTCCAGCGGCACCGCGTCGAGCAGCGCCTCGCGGGCCTGGGTGACGTTCCGCTCGGGGTCGCCCTCGGGCAGGAACCGCTCGTCGCCCCACCACAGGTCCAGCCGGGCCCAGTCGACCGCGTCCCGGGCGGGCGCGGCGGCGAGCGCGGCCAGCAGGCCGTTGCCGTTGCGCCCGCCGGTCAGCACCACCGAGGCGTGGCCCCGGGAGGCCTGGGCGTCCAGGATCCTCGTGATCAGCCGGGCCGCCGCGGCCTGCGCCATCAGCTCCTTGTCGCGGTGCACGACCAGTTGAGGAGGCGTCACTTGGCTGCCGCCTTCTTGGCCGGGGCCTTCTTCGCGGCCGGGGCCTTCCGCTCACCCTCCGCCGGCTTCTCGACCGGCGCCGCCTTGACCTCGCCGCCCGAGTGGAGCCTCTCCACCCCGAACTTCACCGTGGACTCGTAGGTGTTGTCCGGGTCCAGCCGGCGCAGCTCCTCCGCCAGCAGCTCGGCGGTGTCCCGGCGCTTGAGCGCCACCGCGCGGTCCGGCTGGCCCTGCATGGAGAGCGTGGCCAGTGAGCCGTCGGCCCGGTCGAGCACGATGACGCCGTTCTTCGTCTCCATCCGGACGGCGGTCAGCCCGGGGCCGCCGGAGAGCGTGCGCTCCACCGGGACGTCGAGCCGGTCCGCCAGCCACATCGCGAGCAGTTCGCAGCTCGGGTTGTCGCTCTCGCCCTCGACGGTGGCGCCGATCACCGTCGCCGGCTGCTGGTCCAGTGCCGCGGCCAGCATGGAGCGCCACGGGGTGATCCGGGTCCACGACAGGTCGGTGTCGCCGGGGCTGTACGTCGCCGCCCGCACCGCCAGCTCGTCGAGCGGCTGCTCGGCGGAGTAGGTGTCGGTGATCCGGCGCTGGGCGAGTGCGCCCAGGGGGTCCTTCGCCGGGTCGGCGGGGGCGCCCTCGGGCCACCACACCACGACCGGGGCGTCCGGCAGCAGCAGCGGGAGCACCACCGACTGGGCGTGGTTGGCCAGTTCGCCGTGGAGGCGCAGCACGACGGTCTCGCCGGTCCCCGCGTCGGAACCGACCCGGACCTCGGCGTCCAGCCGGGCGTCGCGCCGGGCGCGCGGCGAGCGGCTGACCCGCTTGATCACCGCGATGATCCGCGAGGGGTGCTCGCGGGAGGCGTCACCGGCCGACTTGAGCGCGTCGTACGCGTTCTCCTCGTCGGTGACGACGACCAGCGTGAGCACCATGCCGATGGCCGGGGTGCCGATGGCCCGGCGGGCCGAGACCAGCGCCTGGTTGATCTTGCTGGACGTGGTCTCCGTGAGATCGATCTTCATGGCCGCCTCCAGCTCCGTCCGTCACGTGCGAGCATCTCGTCGGCCTCGGCCGGGCCCCAGGTGCCGGCCGGGTACTTTGCGGGCTTGCCGTGCTTGTCCCAGAACTCCTCGATCGGGTCGAGGATGTTCCAGGAGAGCTCGACCTCCTGGTGGCGCGGGAAGAGGTTGGCGTCGCCGAGCAGCACATCGAGGATGAGCCGCTCGTACGCCTCCGGGCTGGACTCCGTGAAGGACTCGCCGTACGCGAAGTCCATCGTGACGTCCCGGACCTCCATCGAGGTGCCGGGCACCTTGGAGCCGAACCGCACGGTGACGCCCTCGTCCGGCTGGACCCGGATGACCAGGGCGTTGCCGCCCAGCTCCTCCGTGGCGCCGGACTCGAAGGGCAGGTAGGGCGCGCGCTTGAAGACGACCGCGATCTCCGTGACCCGGCGGCCGAGCCGCTTTCCGGTACGGAGGTAGAACGGCACGCCCGCCCAGCGGCGGTTGTTGATCGTCAGCTTGATCGCCGCGTAGGTGTCGGTCGTCGACTTGGGGTCGATGCCCTCCTCCTCGCAGTAGCCGAGGACCTCCTGGCCGCCCTGCCAGGCGTGCTCGTACTGGGCGCGCACGGTGTGCAGGCCGAGGTCCTCGGGCAGCTCGACGGCGGTGAGCACCTTGAGCTTCTCGGCGACCAGGGCCTTGGGGTGGAAGGAGCCGGGCTCCTCCATCGCGGTCAGCGCCAGCAGCTGGAGCAGGTGGTTCTGGATGACGTCACGGGCGGCGCCGATGCCGTCGTAGTACCCGGCCCGGCCGCCGATGCCGATGTCCTCGGCCATCGTGATCTGCACGTGGTCGACGTAGGACCGGTTCCAGACCGGCTCGAACATCGTGTTGGCGAACCGCAGCGCCAAGATGTTCTGGACCGTCTCCTTGCCCAGGTAGTGGTCGATCCGGAAGACCTCGTTGGGCGGGAAGACGTCGTGCACGAGCTGGTTGAGCTCCTGCGCGCTGGCCAGGTCGTGGCCGAACGGCTTCTCGATGACGGCCCGTCGCCAGGAGCCCTCGCTCTGGTCGGCGAGGCCGTGCTTCTTGAGCTGCTGGACGACCTTGGGGAAGAACTTCGGCGGCACGGAGAGGTAGAAGGCGTAGTTGCCTCCGGTGCCCTGCGCCTTGTCCAGCTCCTGGATGGTCGCCTTCAGCGTCTCGAACGCCTCGTCGTCGTCGAAGTTGCCCTGGACGAAGCGCATCCCCTGGATGAGCTGCTGCCAGACCTCCTCGCGGAACGGCGTACGGGCGTGCTCCTTGACGGCGTCGTGGACGACCTGGGTGAAGTCCTCGTCCTCCCAGTCGCGGCGCGCGAAGCCGATGAGCGAGAAGCCCGGTGGCAGCAGGCCGCGGTTGGCCAGATCGTAGACGGCGGGCATCAGCTTTTTACGGGACAAATCGCCCGTGACGCCGAAGATGACCAGGCCCGACGGCCCCGCGATACGCGGGAGCCGTCGGTCCTGTGCGTCACGGAGCGGATTGGCTCCGGGAACAGCAGACAAAGTGGTCAGCCCTCCGAGGGGGCGAGGCGCGAAAGCTCCGCCTCGGTCGACTTGAGCAGGTCGGTCCAGGACGCCTCGAACTTCTCGACGCCCTCGTCCTCCAGCACCTGCACGACGTCGTCGTACGAGACGCCGAGCTTCTTGATGGCGTCGAGGTCGGCACGCGCCTGGTCGTAACCGCCGGCGACGGTGTTGCCGGTGATCTCGCCGTGGTCGGCCACGGCCTCCAGGGTCGCCTCCGGCATGGTGTTGACCGTGTTGGGGGCGACCAGGTCGTCGACGTACAGGGTGTCCTTGAGCGAGGGGTCCTTGACGCCGGTGGAGGCCCACAGCGGACGCTGCTTGTTGGCCCGCGCCGTGTCCAGCGGGGCCCAGCGGTCGCTCGCGAAGACCTCCTCGTACGCCTCGTAGGCCAGGCGCGCGTTGGCCAGGGCGGACTTGCCCTTGGCGGCCTTGGCCTCGTCGGAACCGATGGCGTCCAGGCGCTTGTCGATCTCGGTGTCCACACGGGACACGAAGAAGGACGCCACCGAGTGGATCTTGGAGAGGTCCAGGCCCGCGGCCTTCGCCTTCTCCAGTCCCGCCAGGTAGGCGTCCATGACCGCGCGGTAGCGCTCCAGCGAGAAGATCAGCGTCACGTTGACGCTGATGCCCCGGCCGATGGTCTCGGTGATCGCCGGCAGGCCGGCCTTGGTCGCCGGGATCTTGATGAGCGTGTTCGGCCGGTCGACGAGCCAGGCCAGCTGCTTGGCCTCGGCGACGGTGGCCAGGGTGTTGTGGGCCAGGCGCGGGTCGACCTCGATGGAGACCCGGCCGTCCTGGCCGCCGGTCGCGTCGAAGACCGGGCGCAGGATGTCGGCGGCGTCGCGGACGTCCGCCGTCGTGATCATGCGGACCGCCTCCTCGACGGTGACGCGGCGCGCGGCGAGGTCGGTGAGCTGCTGCTCGTAACCGTCGCCCTGCGAGATCGCCTTCTGGAAGATCGACGGGTTGGTGGTGACGCCGACGACGTGGCTCTGGTCGATCAGCTCGGCCAGGTTGCCCGAGGTGATCCGCTTGCGCGACAGGTCGTCGAGCCAGATCGCCACGCCCTCGTCGGAGAGGCGCTTGAGTGCGTCTGTCATGGGTTGCATCTCCTACTGGTCGTATCTATCGGCGTCAGCGTGCTGCGGCTTCGAGAGATTCCCGCGCGGCGGCGGTCACGTTCTCGGCGGTGAAGCCGAACTCGCGGAAGAGGACCTTCGCGTCGGCCGAGGCACCGAAGTGCTCCAGCGAGACGATTCGGCCGGCGTCCCCGACGTACCGGTACCAGGTCAGGCCGATGCCCGCCTCCACGGCCACCCGCGCCTTGACCGACGGCGGGAGCACGCTCTCCTTGTAACCCTGATCCTGCTCCTCGAACCACTCGACCGACGGCATCGAGACGACCCGGGTCGGCACGCCGGCCGCCTGGAGCTGTTCGCGCGCCTCGACGGCGACGTGGACCTCGGAGCCGGTCGCGATGAGCAGCACCTGCGGCTCGCCACCTTCAGCTTCGAACAGGACGTACCCGCCCTTGGCCGCGTCCTCGTTCGCCTCGTACGTCGGCACGCCCTGCCGGGTCAGCGCCAGACCGTGCGGGGCGCCCTCGCCGAACACCTTGGTGTAGCGGCGCAGGATCTCGCGCCAGGCGATGGACGTCTCGTTGGCGTCGGCCGGGCGCACGATGTTCAGCCCCGGGATGGCGCGCAGCGCGGCCAGGTGCTCGACCGGCTGGTGGGTCGGGCCGTCCTCGCCCAGGCCGATCGAGTCGTGCGTCCACACGTACGTCACCGGCAGGTGCATCAGCGCGGAGAGCCGCACGGCGTTGCGCATGTAGTCGGAGAAGACCAGGAAGGTGCCGCCGTAGATGCGGGTGTTGCCGTGCAGCGCGATGCCGTTCATCGCGGCGGCCATCGCGTGCTCGCGGATCCCGAAGTGGATCGTTCGGCCGTACGGGTCGGCCTCCGGCAGCGGGTTGCCCACCGGCAGGAACGAGGAGTTCTTGTCGATGGTGGTGTTGTTCGAGCCGGCCAGGTCGGCGGAGCCGCCCCACAGCTCGGGAACGACCTCGCCCAGCGCCTGGAGCACCTTGCCGGAGGCGGCACGGGTGGCCAGGCCCTGGCCGGCCTCGAAGACCGGGAGCTTCTCCTCCCAGCCCGCGGGCAGCTCGCCCGCCGCGATCCGGTCGAAGTCGGCGGCACGCTCGGGGTTGGCGGTGCGCCACGCGGCGAACGCCTTGTCCCACTCGGCGCGGGCCTCGCGGCCGCGGTCCAGGGCCTGACGGGTGTGGCCGATGACCTCGTCGGAGACCTCGAAGGTCTGCTCCGGGTCGAAGCCCAGGACCCGCTTGGTCGCCGCGATCTCGTCGTCGCCGAGCGCCGAGCCGTGGGCGGCCTCGGTGTTCTGGGCGTTCGGGGCGGGCCAGGCGATGATCGAGCGGGCCGCGATGAACGAGGGGCGCCCGGTCTCGGCCTTGGCCGCCTGGAGCGCCGCGTACAGACCCGCCGGGTCCAGGTCGCCGTTGGGCGCCTGCTCGACGCGCTGGACGTGCCAGCCGTAGGCCTCGTACCGCTTGCAGGTGTCCTCGGAGACCGCGGTCTCCGTGTCGCCCTCGATGGAGATGTGGTTGTCGTCCCAGAGCAGGACCAGGTTGCCCAGCTTCTGGTGCCCGGCCAGCGAGGACGCCTCGGCCGCGATGCCCTCCTGGAGGCAGCCGTCACCGGCGACGACCCAGACCGTGTGGTCGAAGGGGGAGGTGCCGGGGGCCGCCTCGGGGTCGAAGAGGCCACGCTCGTAGCGGGCGGCCATGGCCATGCCCACCGCGTTGGCGACACCCTGGCCCAGCGGGCCCGTCGTCGTCTCGACACCGGCGGTGTGCCCGTACTCCGGGTGGCCCGGCGTCTTGGAGCCCCAGGTCCGGAACGCCTTCAGGTCGTCCAGCTCCAGGCCGTAACCGGCGAGGTAGAGCTGGGTGTACAGGGTCAGACTGGAGTGGCCCGCCGAGAGGACGAACCGGTCACGGCCGGTCCACTCCGGGTCCGCGGGGTCGTGCCGCATGACCTTCTGGAACAGGGTGTAGGCGGCAGGTGCCAGGCTCATCGCCGTGCCCGGGTGGCCGTTTCCGACTTTCTGTACGGCGTCCGCGGCGAGGACCCGGGCGGTGTCCACGGCCCGCTGGTCCAAATCGGTCCACTGGAGGTCTGAGGTGGTCGGCTTGATGCTCACCCTGAGTCAGGGCTCCTCTCCACTGTTCGTAAGCCGGTGACTGTGACCGCACCGGGCGTGGTCGAGCCTACCCCCGCCGAAGGGCACACTTTCCGGTAGTTTCCAGGGTGCGGGCGACCTGCCCACTTCGCCTCCCGGCGGACGGGCCCCGTCCATCGCACGGTCACCCTCAACACGACCCCACCCCCGCGAAGGACGGTGTATCCCCAACGTCTACAGTGGTCGGGTTCGCGCAAGTCTTCACCGGGCCTCCTCGCCCGGAGCTTGCTGGGATTTCTCTGTCAGGGGTGTGCGTGACGGCCGTCGAGTCCCGACCCGCAGGGGTCGCCTTGACTCCCAGCCCAGGGGGCCATCGCCCGTACGGGGCCCGTGTCAAGGCATTCGTGGCGCTTACCAAGCCACGGATCATCGAGCTGTTGCTCATCACCACCGTTCCGGTGATGTTCCTCGCTGCCCAGGGCGTACCCGACCTGTGGCTCGTACTCACCACCACCGTCGGGGGATACCTCTCGGCGGGCGGTGCCAACGCTCTGAACATGTACATCGACCGCGACATCGACGCGCTGATGGACCGCACGTCGCAGCGTCCGCTGGTCACCGGCATGGTCAGCCCCCGCGAGTGCCTTGCCTTCGGCATCGCCCTCGCGGTGATCTCCACGCTCTGGTTCGGACTGCTCGTCAACTGGCTGTCGGCCGGACTGGCCCTCGGCGCGCTGCTCTTCTACGTCGTCGTCTACACGATGCTGCTGAAGCGCCGCACCTCGCAGAACATCATCTGGGGCGGCATCGCCGGCTGCCTGCCGGTGCTCATCGGCTGGTCCGCCGTGACGAACTCCCTCTCCTGGGCCGCCGTCATCCTCTTCGCCGTGATCTTCTTCTGGACGCCGCCGCACTACTGGCCGCTCTCCATGAAGGTCAAGGAGGACTACGCCCGGGTCGGCGTCCCGATGCTCCCGGTCATCGCCTCCAACCAGGTGGTGGCCCGGCAGATCGTCATCTACAGCTGGGTGATGGTCGGGGTCTCGCTGCTGCTCACCCCGCTGGGCTACACCGGCTGGTTCTACCTGACGGTGGCGCTGCTGGCGGGCGGCTTCTGGCTCTGGGAGGCCCACGGGCTGCAGAACCGGGCCAAGGCCGGGGTGACCGGCGGCAAGCTGAAGGAGATGCGGCTGTTCCACTGGTCCATCACCTACGTCTCGCTCCTCTTCCTGGCCGTCGCGGTGGACCCCTTCCTCCGCTAGCTTCTCCGCCTTACGGGCGGGTCACGTGGCACAAGCCACGTGACCCGCCCGTCGCCAGTTGAACTACTCGTCGGTAGCATCCTGTCCATGGCAGAGACGGCAGCAGACACGGAGCAGACCTCGCGGACGGACGCCTGGAAGGCGGCCCGTGCGGAGCGCAGGGTGGCGAAGCTGGCCCGGCAGATCGGGGCCTTCGCCAAGGAGCACGGCGGCGCCGAGGGGCAGCTCGCCTACCTCGGTGAGGCGGGCGCCCGCATCGTCCTGGTCGGCGAGGACGGCGCCTGGGGCGACCTGGTGGCCCCGACGTACGCGGTGGCCGAGAGCGCCACGGAGAAGTCCGGGATCACGATGCACGAGGAGTTCGACGGCGACTTCGCCCTCAAGGTCCGCACGGGCCACCGCGCACACGATCAGCACGATGCTCACCACCGACACCAGCGGCAGCACCTGCACCGCCAGGTGTACGCGCGGGCCGAGCAGGCGCTGGGCG
>NZ_JBEYKR010000114.1:0-23040 GCF_040703535.1 Streptomyces sp. NPDC007346 | reverse complement strand
GGCCGTGGGGGGGGGGGCGCCCCCCCCCCCGGCCCCGCCCCCCCCCGGGCCCCACCGCCGCCCGGCCCGCCCCCGGCCGGCCCCCGCGCTTCCTGGTGCTCGTCGGCTGCGGTCAGTCCGCCTGGGCGGCGCGCTCCGCGTTGCGCTCCTTGAGCCGGGCGGCCTCCTTGCGGACCTCCGCCTGCGTGGCCCGCTCCTTCTGGAGCCACTCGGGCATCTCGTCCTTGAGGGCGTCGATCTGCTCGGTGGTGAGGGCCTCGGTGACCCCGCCGCGGGCGAGCCCCGCGATGGAGACGCCGAGCTTCGCCGCGACCACCGGACGCGGGTGCGGTCCGGTACGGCGCAGCTCGACCAGCCACGCGGGCGGGTCGGTCTGGAGGGCGTTGAGCTCGGTGCGCGAGACGGCACCCTCCTGGAACTCGGCGGGGGTGGCCTGGAGGTACACACCCAGCTTCTTCGCCGCGGTGGCGGGCTTCATGGTCTGGGCGGTCTTGTGCGACGTCATGTGTCCAGGGTATCGACCATGGGACATACCTCCGACCACCTGCCGGTAGCCTGGATCCGTGACAGGCTCGGACACCCCCTCATCCTTCAGGCTCGCGTACGTCCCCGGTGTGACGCCGACCAAGTGGGTGAGGGTCTGGCACGAGCGGCTGCCCGGCACCCCCCTGGAGCTCGTCCAGGTCCCGGCGGCCGAGGCCTCGCGGCTGCTGGCGGACGGCGGTGCGGAGGCCGGACTCGTACGCCTGCCGGTCGACCGGGACGTCCTCAGCGCGATCCCCCTGTACACCGAGACGACGGTCGTGGTGATCCCCAAGGACCACGACGCCACGGCCGCGGAGGAGGTCACGCTCCTGGACCTGGCCGACGAGATCGTCCTGCACCCGCTCGACGACCCCCTCGACTGGGAGACGCTTCCCGGCCGCCCCGCGATCGAGCGCCCGGCCACCACGGCGGACGCGATCGAGCTGGTGGCGGCAGGCGTGGGCGTACTCCTGGTCCCGCAGTCCCTGGCCCGCCTGCACCACCGCAAGGACCTCACCTACCGGCCGGTCCTCGAGGCCCCCGAGTCCCGCGTCGCCCTGTCGTGGCCGCAGGAGGAGCCCACCCCGGACCTGGTGGAGGAGTTCATCGGCATCGTCCGGGGGCGCACGGTCAACAGCACCCGCGGCCGGGCCGCCACCCCGCCGCAGCCGTCGGCGAAGGAGAAGGCGAAGGCGAAGGCCAAGCGGGCCGCCACGGGCACCGGCTCCGGCCGTAAGCCCGCCCCCGGCGGCAAGCAGACCGGCACCGGCCGCCGCGCGGGCGCCCCCAAGGGCGGCAGGGCCGGCCAGTCGGGCGGCAAGCGCGGAAAGCCGCGCGGCCGGTAGAGCGGGGCACCCGTACCCGTAGGGAACAGGCGCCCCAGGTGAGAGACCGGGCCGATACCCGTCGGTCTCTCTCGACCGTCGTGGCTCCCACGATCCCGCGAAGGGCCACCGTCGGCCGTCACGGCCATGGCCGGAGTCACCGTGACCGCCGCGACGGCGGTCTTCCCGCTGTTCCACACGACCGGCCGCGACGGCCCGTGACGCGAGCAGAAACTCCGTGGCCGGCCGATGGCCCGCTCCCTAGGCTGAGCGCATGTCCGCCGCGAAGACCTCGTACGTCTGCCTCCCCTGCCGGGCCTCGTACAAGCAGCCCTACGACCGCACGAGGCAGCGGATCTGCCCGCGCTGCGCGCAGCCGATGATCCACGCCGGGTCGGCTTTCGCCGCGCCCCGCCGCCGGGACACGGCGGCCTGGCGGACGCTCACCGTGCTGCTGAACGCCGGTGTGGGCTTCCACAAGAGCTGCTGCGGAGGCCCTGGCTTCCGCCCCCGCACGCTCCGGGAGGTACGTGAACGGATGGCGTACGCCCGCCGCAGCGGCGAACCGGCCGCCAGGGCCCTCGTCCGCTACGACGTGCCCTGACGGTGCCGGTAGGCCTCAGTTCTTGACGGCCTCCACGATCCGCTGGGCGGCCTCGGCGGGCGTGAGGTGCGTCGTGTCGACGACCTCGGCCTCGGCGTGCAGCCACGTGCGGGCCGCCTCCGCGTAGGGCTCGAGGTACTGGAGACGGAAGGCGGAGGGCCCCATGTCGGTGTCCCCCTCGATCCGTCCGCGCAGCGTGTCCTGGTCGGCGTGGAGGACGAAGTGCCGTACCGGGACGGAGTGTTGCGCGAGGCCCGTACTGATCTCCCGCCAGTACGCCTCGACGAGGACGGTCATGGGCATCACCAACGTGCCGCCGGTGTAGTCGAGTACGCGACGGGCGGTCTCCACGACGAGCGGCCGCCACGGCGGCCAGTGCTGGAAGTTGCCCGTCCAGGGCAGCGCCGGCTTGATGTCCATGAGCGCCTCGCCGACCTTCTCGGCATCGAACACCCGTGAATCCGGGATCAGTTGCTGCACGAGCGCACTGGTCGTCGTCTTGCACGCGCCATGGGTGCCGTTGAGCCATACGATCATGGGCCCCACGTTAACGCTGTGCGGGCCGAGGGGGAGAGGGCGCGGGACTTGCCGGCCGGAGTGATCACCCCTGAGGTGCCTTGGCCGCGGTAAGCGGCTCCTGTCTGTCGGCTCGAAGAGTTGAGCCTTCTCCGGCCTCACGTTGAGATGTGCGTCGGAAAGGGACGCTCGGACGATCGTGGGCATGCCTACACAGTGCCTGACCAAACGGTTTCCCTGAAGCGGCGGCGGGCAGCGGCCGCGCTCTTCCCGGCCGACGGGGCCCGGCCGATCGCTTCTCGGCGCGGCTACGTGGCCGGTGTCGTCACAGCGTCGGCCGGTGCGGCACGGGCGGTGTGATCGGCCACGTGCTCGTCGACGTCGAGCAGGCTCCTCCGCCGGGCGTAGGCGGCCCGTTGGCGCCGGGCGCCTACGCCGTGTGCGGCGAGCCGGTGCAACACGTCGTTCACCGGACGGAGTTCGCCCAACGCGTCCAGTGCGGGACGGGCCTGGCCGAGGAGACTTCGTACCGTGCCCGGCCGTGCATGATGCACCTGTGCATAGGGACAGGGACCATCGCGGGCAGGGGCGGTTCACGCTGACGGACAGGGGGCGCGGCCATGTCTGGGGCGTCTGCGCCGAGGCGGAGGGACTGTTCGGGGAACCCCGGCGCGCAACGTACGAACTGTTCGGCTGGGCTCCGGACGGAGCCGAGGTACGCGGCTGGGCCGGCGCCCGGGTGTGGCTGGTGCCGGAGGACAGGGCGCTCGGCCCCTGGCTCCTGGAAGATGCGGAGAGCCTTGGGCAGCACCCGGGGACGGACGGTCTCGTACTCACCGGTCTGGACGACTACGAGGGCCCGCCCGAGGGGTACCGGGGGCCTGTCCGGTTGCACGACGGGTACCGGTGGCTGGGCTCCTGCCAGGAGTTCGCCTGCCTCCTGCCGCCCGAGCGGACGGAGCCTCCGCTCGTCCTGCGGGGGCTCGCCCCGGGAGATCGGCTGCGGCGGGCACTGGCGACAGGCACCCGGCGCGCGCTGGACCTGGACGAGGCCTGGCTGGAGATACGGGACGACCGGGGCGAACCGCTCACCGACCGGATGCTGCGGCCACAAGTCCGTACGTGGCAGCCGTCCCCCCACGGGACGGACCTGGTCGATCTGGAGCTCGACGGATACCTCGCGCCCGTACCGGGATACGCCCGGCCCATCTGGGAGCGCTGGCTTGCCGGCCCGCCGGACATAGCCGGCGCCTGGGCCGGGCTCGGCACCCGCCGGCGTGGCGCCTGGCTCGATCTCGTCCGGGAGCGGGGCTGTCAGCTCGACCACCAGGACCGGCAGGCCGGACACACGTACGAACTGGACGGCCGTCACATCACGGATGAACCGGGCCTCTACCTGGCGCTCGGTGAGGCCGTCAACGGGCCGGGCGGCTACTTCGGCGGCTGTCTGGGCGCACTCGCGGACTGTCTGCGCGGCAACTTCGGCTGCACCGCCCCCGCAACCTTGGTCTGGCGGGACGCCGCGACCGCGCGCGAGCACCTTTCCCGCGCCCTCACGCCGAAGGGCGAACCGTACGACCTGGTCGCCCTGGCGCTCGACGTGCTGACGGAGGGCGGGATGCACGTGACCTTCACGTGAAGCGACCTCGCTGCCGGGGCGGCGACTCGAGGCCGCTCCCGTCCAGTGTGCTGCGTACGCACCTGATACGGGAGCCGAGCCGTGTGCACGCGCCGACGGAGAACGGTCACGCCGCGGCAGACGGCCGGCGGCTCCGCTGAAGGGCCGAGGTCACTCCTCCGGGGAGTCTTCGGGGCTGTCCTTGCCTTCAATCATGATCTTGCCGCCGACGAAAGCCACACTGAGGACGAGTGCGGTACCGGCGCCGACCAGCACCTTCTTGAGCATTCCGTCCAAGAGCTGTTTGTTCTCGCTGTCCTTCTGGAACTCCATCCTTCCGGTTTCCTGGATCTGCTCGATGAGGAATTTCTTCTCCTCCCAGCTCAGGTCGCCCTTGTCGAGTTCACCCCTGAGGATTTCCCTGATCTCCTGGAAGGCCCGATGGACGTGCTCCTGGCTCTGCTTGTTGGCTGAAAGCGTGGACTCATGCGCTTTCTCCATCGCGTTCACAGTATCCATGGCGAATTCTTTGAACACGGGGAACTGCTCGATGATTTTCAGGGCGACCTCGGTGTCCATGTCAGGCATCATGGCCGCGAACCTGATCATTTTGTCTTTGGAGAGGTTCCTCCAGGACTCGATTCCAAGCGCCTGCTTGATCTCGGCTTCGTTCTTGTAGCCCATCGTGGCCCCCCACCGTGCTGTCTTCTTCCCGGGATCCTAGCGGCGGCTCCGGCGGCTCCGGCGGTCAGCGGGTGAGTCCGGCGGCTCTCCGGTGCCGGCAGGCCGGGAGCGATCTCGCGGCGAGAGGCTGGTCGGTCGGCCGCCCGGTCCCAGGGCGGTGAGCGGCCCCCCAGCTCATTGCATAAAACTGCGGCCATGCGTATAGTCATGCCATCGACGAGGAGGGTTCCCATGGTGGTAAGCGCAGCGGTGGCAGGGGCGAGCGGGTACGCCGGCGGTGAGCTGCTCCGACTTCTGCTGGCGCACCCCGGGGTCGAGATCGGTGCCCTCACCGGGCACTCCAACGCCGGGCAGGCGCTCGGCTCGCTCCAGCCGCATCTGCGGCCGCTGGCGGACCGGGTGCTGGAGCCCACCACCGCCGAGGTCCTCGCCGGGCACGACGTCGTCTTCCTGGCGCTGCCGCACGGGCAGTCCGCCGCCGTGGCCGAGCAGCTCGGGGACGAGGTGCTCGTGGTGGACATGGGGGCCGACTTCCGGCTCGAGGACGCGGGGGACTGGGAGAAGTTCTACGGGTCCCCGCACGCCGGGACCTGGCCCTACGGGCTGCCCGAGCTGCCGGGCGGGCGGGAAGCGCTCGCCGGGGCGCGGCGGATCGCGGTGCCCGGGTGCTACCCGACCGCCGTGTCCCTCGCGCTCTTCCCGGCGTACGAGGCCGGCCTCGCCGAGCCGGAGGCCGTGATCGTCGCCGCCTCGGGCACCTCCGGGGCGGGCAAGGCGGCCAAGCCGCATCTGCTCGGCTCCGAGGTGATGGGCAACATGACCCCGTACGGCGTCGGCGGCGTCCACCGCCACACCCCCGAGATGATCCAGAACCTCAGCGCCGCCGCCGGCGAGCCGGTCACCGTCTCCTTCACGCCCACCCTCGCCCCCATGCCGCGCGGCATCCTCGCCACGTGCAGCGCCAAGGCGAAGCCGGGCGTGAGCGCGGAGGCCCTGCGCGCCGTGTACGAGAAGGCGTTCGCGGACGAGCCGTTCGTGGACCTCCTGCCCGAGGGGCAGTGGCCCGCCACCGCCGCGGTGTACGGCTCCAACGCCGTACAGGTCCAGGTCGCCCACGACGAGGCCGCCGGACGGATCCTGGTCATCTGCGCCATCGACAATCTCGCCAAGGGCACCGCGGGCGGCGCCCTCCAGAGCATGAACATCGCCCTCGGGCTCCCCGAGGACACAGGTCTCACGACGATCGGAGTTGCACCGTGAGCGTCACGGCAGCACAGGGATTCTCGGCGGCGGGCATCGCCGCGGGGATCAAGGAGAGCGGTAACCCGGACCTGGCCCTCGTGGTCAACGACGGGCCCCGTCGCGCAGCCGCGGGCGTCTTCACCTCCAACCGCGTCAAGGCCGCCCCGGTGCTCTGGTCGGAGCAGGTCCTCAAGGGCGGCGAGGTCACCGCCGTCGTCCTCAACTCCGGCGGCGCCAACGCCTGTACGGGCCCCAAGGGGTTCCAGGACACCCACGCCACCGCCGAGAAGGCCGCCGAGGTGCTGGAGGGCCACAGCGCGGGCGAGGTCGCCGTCGCCTCCACCGGGCTCATCGGCATCCTGCTCCCCATGGACAAGCTGCTCCCCGGCATCGAGGAGGCCGCCGCCGCCCTCAGCGAGCACGGCGGCGAGAAGGCCGCCATCGCCATCAAGACCACCGACACCGTCCACAAGACGGCCGTCGCGGGCGGCGAGGGCTGGACCGTCGGCGGCATGGCCAAGGGCGCGGGCATGCTCGCCCCGGGCCTGGCCACCATGCTCGTCGTCCTCACCACCGATGCCGACGTGGAAGCCCCCGCGCTGGACGCCGCCCTGCGCGAGGCCACCCGGACCACCTTCGACCGGGTCGACTCCGACGGCTGCATGTCCACCAACGACACCGTGCTGCTGCTCGCCTCCGGCGCCAGCGGCATCACCCCGGAGCAGGACGCCTTCGCCGAGGCCGTACGGGCCGTCTGCGCCGACCTCGCCCGGCAGCTCATCGGGGACGCCGAGGGCGCCTCCAAGGACATCCGGATCGAGGTGATCAACGCGGCCACCGAGGACGACGCCGTCGAGGTCGGCCGGTCCATCGCCCGTAACAACCTCCTCAAGTGCGCCATCCACGGCGAGGACCCCAACTGGGGCCGTGTCCTCTCCGCCATCGGCACGACGCGGGCCGCCTTCGAGCCGGACCAGCTCAACGTCGCCATCAACGACGTCTGGGTCTGCAAGAACGGCTCCGTGGGCGAGGACCGCGACCTGGTCGACATGCGCTACCGGGAGGTCAAGATCACCGCCGACCTCGCCGCGGGCACCGAGTCCGCCGTCATCTGGGCCAACGACCTCACCGCGGACTACGTCCACGAGAACAGCGCGTACAGCTCATGAGCGCCGCGCGGAAGCACACCGCACTCCCGAAGGCACAGATCCTCATCGAGGCGCTGCCCTGGCTGACCCGGCACAACGGCAGGACCGTCGTCATCAAGTTCGGCGGCAACGCCATGATCGACGAGGAGCTGAAGGCCGCCTTCGCCCAGGACGTCGTCTTCCTGCGCCACGCGGGCCTCAAGCCCGTCGTCGTGCACGGCGGCGGCCCGCAGATCAGCGCCCAGCTCGACAAGCAGGGCCTGGTCAGCGAGTTCAAGGCCGGGCTGCGGGTCACCACCCCCGAGGCGATGGACGTCGTACGGATGGTGCTCGCTGGGCAGGTCCAGCGCGAACTGGTCGGCCTCCTCAACCAGCACGGCCCCCTCGCCGTCGGCATGACCGGCGAGGACGCCCACACCATCACCGCCACCCAGCACCGGCCCACCATCGACGGCGAGTCCGTCGACATCGGCCGGGTCGGCGAGATCACCGCCATCGACACCGGGGCCATCCAGGCGCTCCTGGACGACGGCCGCATCCCGGTCGTCTCCTCCATCGCCCGCTCCGCCGACGACCACCACGTCTACAACGTCAACGCCGACACCGCGGCCGCCGCGCTCGCCGCCGCCCTGAACGCCGAGACCCTGATGGTCCTCACCGACGTCGAAGGCCTCTACGAGGACTGGCCCAACAGCGACGACGTCATCAGCCGGCTCACCGCGAGCCAGCTGGAGAAGCTGCTGCCCGAGCTGTCCAGCGGCATGGTCCCCAAGATGCAGGGCTGTCTGCACGCCGTGCGCAACGGCGTCGAGACCGCCCGCGTCATCGACGGCCGGGTCCAGCACTCGATCCTGCTGGAGATCTTCACCGACGAGGGGATCGGCACCATGGTCGTGCCGGACGACCCCATCGACGTACACACAGGTTCTGAACAGGGGGAAGCATGACCGGCACGGAGGCCGCGGGACTCACCTCGCGGTGGCAGGGCGCGCTGATGGACAACTACGGCACGCCGCGGCTCCCGCTCGTCCGCGGTGAGGGCGCCCACGTCTGGGGCGAGGACGGCACTCGCTACCTCGACTTCGTCGGCGGGATCGCGGTCAACGCCCTCGGCCACGCCCACCCGGCCGTCGTCGAGGCCGTCTCCACCCAGATCGCCTCCCTCGGCCACGTCTCGAACCTGTTCATCGCCGAGCCGCCGGTCGCACTCGCCGAGCGGCTGCTCCAGCTCTTCGGCCGCACGGGCCGGGTCTTCTTCTCCAACTCCGGTGCGGAGGCCAACGAGGCCGCCTTCAAGATCGGCCGGCTCACCGGGCGCCCCCACATGGTCGCCACCGACGGAGGCTTCCACGGCCGGACCATGGGCGCGCTCGCCCTCACCGGCCAGCCGGGCAAGCAGGAGCCGTTCGTCCCGCTGCCCGGCGACGTCACGCACGTGCCGTACGGGGACGTGGACGCGCTGCGCGCGGCGGTGACCACCGACACCGCTCTGGTCGTCATCGAGCCGATCCAGGGCGAGAACGGCGTCGTCGTACCGCCCAAGGGCTATCTGGAGGCGGCCCGGGAGATCACCCGGGCCACCGGCACCCTGCTCGTGCTGGACGAGGTCCAGACCGGGATCGGCCGCTGCGGCCAGTGGTTCGAGCACCAGGCCCACCAGGGCGTGGAGCCCGACATCGTCACCCTCGCCAAGGGGCTCGGCGGCGGCCTGCCGATCGGCGCGACCGTCGCGTTCGGCCCGGCGGCCGACCTGCTGAAGCCCGGTCACCACGGCACGACGTTCGGCGGCAACCCGGTCTCCTGCGCCGCCGGCCTCGCCGTCCTGGACACCCTCGCTGCCGACGGCGCGCTCGACCACGTCAAGCGGCTCGGCGAGAGGATCCGCGACGGAGTGGAGGCGCTGGGGCATCCGCTGGTCTCCCACGTCCGCGGCAGCGGCCTGCTGCTGGGTATCGTGCTCACCGGACCCCTCGCACCGCAGGTGCAGCAGGCGGCCCAGGGAGCCGGCCTCCTGGTGAACGCGCCCGCCCCCGATGTCGTACGGCTCATGCCGCCGCTGATCATCGGTGACGCGGAGGTGGACGCGCTCCTGGAGATCCTGCCGAGCGCTCTCGACGCGGCACACGGGGACGGACGATCCGGAGCATGAGCCTCCGGAGAATGAGGCGACGACGATGACCGAGGCGCAGGAGACCGAGCACGGCGGACCGTCCGTGCCGCAGACCCGCACCGCCCGCCACCGCCGGATCGTGGACATCCTGAACCGGCAGCCGGTCCGCTCGCAGAGCCAGCTGGCCAAGCTCCTCGCCGACGACGGGCTGAGCGTCACCCAGGCGACGCTCTCCCGCGACCTCGACGAGCTGGGCGCGGTCAAGATCCGCAACACCGGCGGCGAGCTGATCTACGCGGTGCCCAGCGAGGGCGGATTCCGCACCCCGCAGGCCCCGCTGGGCGGCTCGGCCAAGGAGGAGCGGATGCGCAGGCTCTCGTCCGAACTGCTCATCTCGGCGGAGGCCTCGGCCAACCTGGTGGTGCTCCGTACGCCGCCGGGCGCCGCCCAGTTCCTCGCCTCGGCCATCGACCAGGCCGAACTGCACGACATCCTCGGCACCATCGCGGGCGACGACACGCTGATGCTCATCAGCCGCGATCCCAACGGAGGCCAGGCGCTCGCCGACCACCTGCTGAGGCTCGCTCAGAACGACCGCTGAGCCCGTGGTCTAGTAGCGCGTGATCGCGGTCGGGCCCGTCGAGGTCCCGACCGCGATGTGCGGCCGCCGCTCCGGATCGGCCCAGGCCAGGATCTTGGCCATGGCGTCCGCCGGTACGGAGACACATCCGGCCGTCGCCCCGCTCCCGTTCACATGCAGGAAGATCCCGGCGCCCCGGCCGCGTACCGGGCGGTCGTAGTTGAAGCCGATCACCAGCGCGCGGGCGTACTGCGTGCCGTAGGAGACCAGGTGCTCGGCCTCGTCCGCCCGGCAGTCGGCGGGGCGCGGCTCCACCCACCGGTTGTACGACGCCGAGGCGTTGTCCTGGCACCACCAGGAGTCGTCGGTGACCTCCCGGTAGGGATACCTCGTCCCGGCCGGTGCCTCCTCGATGCCGAAGGCGTACGGCAGGTCGTACAGCCCGGTCGGCGTGGTGCTGGTGCCCTGCTCCCGGGCGCCGCCCTCGGCCAGCCCGTTCGCCCCGAACCGCGCGGGCGCCGATCCCGCCTCCACCCACCTTCCCCCGCGCCGCTCCCACCAGGTCACCGTGCCCGTGGTGGAGCCGGTGTCCGGGGCCTCGGCGGTGATGAGCTGGGAGCCGCCACCGGTGTCCGCCAGCCGGTCGGGGAGGGGCGGTTCCCCGGCGGGCCCGGTCCCGAGGGAGCCGATGGCGAGGGTGATCAGTACGGCGAGGGTCAGCAGAGGTCGGCGCATGCTCCGGACCGTACGGCGGCCGGGGGCGGTGCCCCACCGGACCTGCTCCGTACGGCCCAGCGTCCCACCCCGCGCGAAGCGGTCGCAGGGCGGCAGCGGAACGCCCGGAAGCCCGTCGAGCTTCTCGTGGTGCCCGTATGTACCGCTCTGACCTGTAGTTTTGACAAAACATACGGAGCACCGCATAGTTATACCCATCAGTGATTGCACCGTAAGGAGAAACCCGTGACCGAGCGCGTCGTACTCGCCTACTCGGGCGGCCTGGACACCTCCGTCGCCATCGGCTGGATCGCCGAGGAGACGGGCGCCGAGGTCATCGCCGTCGCCGTGGACGTCGGCCAGGGCGGCGAGGACCTGGACGTCATCCGCAAGCGCGCGCTCGCCTGCGGTGCCGTCGAAGCCGAGGTCGCGGACGCCAAGGACGAGTTCGCCGAGGAGTACTGCCTCCCGGCGATCAAGGCCAACGCCCTCTACATGGACCGCTATCCGCTGGTCTCGGCCCTCTCCCGGCCGACGATCGTCAAGCACCTCGTCGCCGCCGCCAAGAAGCACGACGCCGGGATCGTCGCCCACGGCTGCACCGGCAAGGGCAACGACCAGGTCCGCTTCGAGGCCGGCATCTCCGCGCTCGGCCCCGACCTGAAGTGCATCGCCCCGGTCCGCGACTACGCGATGACCCGGGACAAGGCGATCGCCTTCTGCGAGGAGAAGAACCTCCCGATCGCGACCACCAAGAAGTCCCCGTACTCCATCGACCAGAACGTCTTCGGCCGGGCCGTCGAGACGGGCTTCCTGGAGGACATCTGGAACGCGCCGATCGAGGACATCTACGAGTACACCTCCAACCCCGCCACCCCGCGCGAGGCCGACGAGGTCGTCATCTCCTTCAAGGAGGGCGTCCCGGTCGCCATCGACGGCCGTCCCGTCACCGTCCTCCAGGCCATCCAGCAGCTCAACGAGCGGGCCGGCGCCCAGGGCATCGGCCGGATCGACATGGTCGAGGACCGGCTCGTGGGCATCAAGTCCCGTGAGGTGTACGAGGCGCCCGGCGCCATCGCGCTGATCACCGCCCACCAGGAGCTGGAGAACGTCACCGTCGAGCGCGAGCTGGCCCGCTACAAGCGGCAGGTCGAGCAGCGCTGGGGCGAGATGGTCTACGACGGCCTGTGGTTCTCCCCGCTGAAGCGGGCCCTGGACGGCTTCATCAACGAGGCCAACCAGCACGTCACCGGCGACATCCGGATGACCCTGCACGCGGGCCGCGCCGTCGTCACCGGCCGGAAGTCCGACGAGTCGCTGTACGACTTCAACCTCGCCACCTACGACTCGGGCGACACCTTCGACCAGTCCAAGGCGCAGGGCTTCATCGAGCTCTTCGGTCTCTCGTCGAAGATCGCCGCCAAGCGCGACCTCGCCTGACCTTCCTTCGTTGTACAGCCGCCTCCCCGTCGTCACGCGGCCGGGAGGCGGCCGCATATCCGCACCCCTGCCTTCGCCTTTGCCTTGGCCTTCGCTTTTGAGGAGCACGCAGTGAGCAGCAACAACGGTGACGTCCGGCTCTGGGGCGCGCGTTTCGCCGACGGACCGGCACAGGCGCTGGCCAAGCTGTCGGCCTCCGTCCACTTCGACTGGCGGCTCGCCCCGTACGACATCGCCGGCTCCCGCGCCCACGCCCGCGTCCTCAACAAGGCGGGGCTGCTCACCGAGGACGAGCTGACCCGGATGCGGGACGGCCTCGACCGGCTCGAAGCCGATGTCGCGGACGGCTCCTTCACCGGGACCATCGCCGACGAGGACGTCCACACCGCACTGGAGCGCGGCCTGCTGGAGCGCCTCGGCCCCGACCTCGGCGGCAAGCTGCGGGCCGGCCGGTCGCGGAACGACCAGATCGCCACGCTCTTCCGGATGTACCTGCGCGACCACGCCCGGATCGTCGGCGGCCTGATCGCCGACCTCCAGGGCGCCCTGGTCGGCCTCGCGGAGGCCCACCCGGACGTGGCGATGCCCGGCCGCACCCACCTCCAGCACGCCCAGCCGGTGCTCTTCGCCCACCACGTGCTCGCCCATGTCCAGTCCCTGTCCCGGGACGCCGAGCGGCTGCGCCAGTGGGACGAGCGCACGGCCGTCTCCCCGTACGGCTCCGGTGCGCTCGCCGGGTCCTCGCTCGGGCTCGACCCCGAGGCGGTCGCCGCCGACCTGGGCTTCGAGCACGGTTCGGTCGCCAACTCCATCGACGGCACCGCCTCGCGGGACTTCGTCGCCGAGTTCGCCTTCATCACCGCCATGATCGGCGTGAACCTCTCCCGGATCGCGGAGGAGGTCATCATCTGGAACACGAAGGAGTTCTCCTTCGTCACCCTCCACGACGCCTTCTCCACCGGCTCCTCGATCATGCCGCAGAAGAAGAACCCGGACATCGCGGAGCTGGCCCGGGGCAAGTCCGGCCGGCTCATCGGCAACCTGACCGGCCTGCTCGCCACGTTGAAGGCCCTCCCGCTCGCGTACAACCGCGACCTCCAGGAGGACAAGGAGCCCGTCTTCGACTCCTGCGACCAGCTCGAAGTCCTGCTCCCCGCCTTCACCGGCATGATGGCCACCCTCACCGTCAACCGCGAGCGCATGGAGGAGCTGGCCCCGGCCGGCTTCTCGCTCGCCACGGACATCGCGGAGTGGCTGGTGAGGCAGGGCGTGCCGTTCCGGGTCGCCCACGAGGTCGCCGGCGCGTGCGTCAAGGAGTGCGAGCAGCAGGGCATCGAGCTCGACCAGCTCACCGACGAGCAGTTCGCCACGATCTCCGAGCACCTCACCCCGGAGGTCCGCACGGTCCTGAACGTGCGCGGCGCCCTCGCCTCCCGCAACGGCCGGGGCGGTACGGCCCCGGCCGCCGTCGCCGTACAGCTCGCCGAGGTGAAGAAGGACCTGGAGGCCCAGCACGCCTGGGCGACCGCCCGCCGGTAGGAGCACGCCCGCCCGGCGTACGTACGGTGTCGTCGCAGGTGTACGAAGGGTGTCGCGGGCTACGTTGACCGGGGTAGGAGTATCCGCAACCGACCCCGAGGAGCCCGCGATGCCCTTCACCGCCCTGGCCACCGCGACGACCCCGACCGCCCACATCGGACTGGGCCTCGCAGCCGTCGGCAGGCCCGGATACATCAACCTCCACCGCGACCGGGACCTCCCCGCCGACCGGGACGTGGAGGCCCTGCGCGCCCGCACCCACGAGCTGCTGGACGCGGCGTACGCGCAGGGCGTCCGGTACGTCGACGCGGCCCGCTCCTACGGCCGCGCCGAGGAGTTCCTGGGCGAGTGGCTGGACGCCCGGCCCTCCTTCACCGACCTCGTCGTCGGCTCCAAGTGGGGGTACGCCTACACCGCCGACTGGAGCACCGAGGCCGAGGCCCACGAGGTGAAGGACCACGGCCTCGCCACCTTCGAGCGCCAGCGCGCCGAGACCCGCGACCTCCTCGGCGACCGGCTCGACCTCTACCAGATCCACTCGCTCACCCCCGACAGCCCGGCCCTCGCCGACAAGGAACTCCACGAGCGCCTCGCCGCCCTCGCCGCCGACGGGGTGGCCGTCGGCTTCTCCACCAGCGGCCCCGCCCAGGCCGACGCCATCCGGGCCGCGCTCGCGCTCACGGTCGACGGCGACCCCCTCTTCCGTACGGTCCAGGCCACCTACAACGCCCTGGAGACCTCGGCCGGACCCGCCCTCGCCGAGGCCCACGACGCCGGGCTCACCGTGATCGTCAAGGAGGCCATGGCCAACGGCCGCCTGGCCGGGGAGGAGGCCCCCGCCGTGTTCCGGGAGATCGCCGCCGACGCGGGGGTGGGCGGCGACGCGGTGGCCCTGGCGCTCGTCCTGCACCAGCCCTGGACCGGGGTCGTCCTCTCCGGCGCCGCCACCGTCACCCAGCTCGCCGGCAACCTGCACGCCCCCGTCGTCGACCTGGACGAGGAGCAGCGGGCCCGGCTGGACGCCCTGGTGGAGGAGCCGGAGTCCTACTGGCGCCACCGCGCCGCCCTGCCCTGGCACTGACAGGCCCGCCCCGGCTCAGGGGCTCGTCAGGACGACGAGCTCCTGGGTCGCCCGCGTCATCGCCACGTACCGGTCGACCGCCCCCTGGACGCCCGCGCCGAACGCCTCCGGGTCCACCAGGACCACCAGGTCGAATTCGAGGCCCTTCGACAGCTCCGGCGTCAGCGACCGCACGCGGGACGTCCCCCGGAACGCCGGATCCCCGATGACACACGCGATCCCGTCCGGGTGCGCGGCGAGCCAGGTGTCCAGGACCGTGTCCCGGTCCGAAACCGGACCGTGGACGACGGGCCGGCCGCCGGAACGGATCGAGAGCGGCACGTTGGCGTCCGGCAGCACGGCCCGGATGACCGGCTCGGCCTCCGCCATGATCTCCTTCGGCGTCCGGTAGTTGACGGTCAGGGAGGCCAGGGCGACCCGGTCCAGCCCGACCCGCTCCAGCCGCTCCCGCCACGGTTCGGTGAACCCCCGCCGGGCCTGGGCGCGGTCCCCGACGACGGTGAAGCTCCGGGACGGGCACCGCACCAGCAGCATCTGCCACTCGGCGTCGGTCAGCTCCTGCGCCTCGTCCACGACGATGTGCGCGAACGGCCCCGCCAGCCGGTCCGGCTCGGTGCCGGTGGAGGCGGCCGGGTCGACCAGGGTCTCCCGCAGGTCCCGGCCGTGCAGCATCACCAGCGCGCCCTCGCTGTCGACATCGGCGTCGGCCAGAGTCTCGTCCGCGAGCAGCGCGTCGATGGCCTGATCCATGCCCGCCCGTTCGGCGGCCACGGCGGCGGCGTGCCGACGCCTGCGCACCGAGGCCTCCGGGTCACCGAGCCGCTGGCGGGCCGCGTCCAGGATCGGCAGATCGGAGACCGTCCACGCCTGCGCGTCCGCGCGCTGCAACAGCCGCACCTCGTCGCGGCCGAGCCAGGGGGCGCACATACGCAGATAGGCGGGGACCGACCACAGGTCACCGACGAGATCGGCCGCCTCCAGCAGGGGCCAGGCCCGGTCGAAGGCGGCGAGCAGCTCCCTGTCCTGCCCCAGCGCCTTGCGGACCAGATCGGGCGACACGTCGCCGCCGTCGTCACCGTCGTGCTTCTCCACCAGGAGCGTGAGCAGCTCCTCCCAGACCTGGTCGCGCGCCTCGTTGTGTACGGCCCCGGGCCCGGCCGTCTCGAACGCCACGGCCCAGTCGGCGGCGCTCAGCCGGACCTCGGACCAGGGGGTGGTGACGGTCAGCGCCTCGGTGGGCGGCTCCTCGTAGAACCGGACGGCCGCCTCGACCGCCCGCACCAGCTCCGCCGAGGACTTCAGCCGCGCCACCTCCGGATCGGTCTCGGCCGTGGCGGTGGCCCCTTCCTCCACCAGGTCCCGCAGGACGCAGGTCTGGACGCCCTCCTCCCCGAGGCTGGGCAGGACATCGGCGACGTACCCCAGATAGGGCCGGGACGGGCCGACGAACAGGACGCCGCCCCGCCGGTGGGCGAGGCGCGGATCGGCGTACAGGAGGTACGCGGAGCGGTGCAGGGCGACGACCGTCTTTCCCGTACCCGGCCCGCCGTCCACCACGAGGGCGCCCCGCGAGCTCGCCCGGATGACGGCGTCCTGGTCGGCCTGGATGGTGCCGAGCACGTCCCGCATCCGCTCCGACCGGTTGCCGCCGAGGCCGGCGATGAACGCCGACTGGTCGTCGAGCGCGGCATGCCCGGCGAAGGCGTCCGGGGCGAACACCTCGTCCCAGTAGTCGCTGATCCGGCCGCCGCTCCAGCGGTAGCGGCGGCGGCTCGCCAGCCCCATCGGGTGGGCGTGGGTGGCGCCGAAGAACGGCTCGGCGGCGGGGGAGCGCCAGTCGACCAGGAGCCGCCGGCCCTCGCTGTCGGTGAGGCCGAGCCGGCCGACGTACACGGGCTCGGAGCCGTCCTCACCGACCATGCGCCCCAGGCACAGATCGAGCCCGAAGCGGCGCAGGGTGCGCAGACGGGCGGTGAGCCGGTGGATCTCCGCGTCCCGGTCCATCGCCTGCCGTCCCGTGCCGCCGGGCGCCCGGCGCTCGGCTTCGAGGCGGCCGGACAGCTCGGCGATCGACTCCTCCAGGGTCCGGGCGATGGCCGCGAAGTGCTGCTCGTCGGCGGCGATCAGCGCCGGGTCGGCCTTGGGGGAGAGGTGGTCGGGGAGATGGAATGCGCTGGTGGGGAGGGGGTTCACGTCGTCCGTTCCGTTCCGAGGGTGCTGGCAGACAGAGGGTTCGGGGCCGGCCTGCCGCAGGCCGGCCGGCCCAGCCGGTTCAGGGCACCGGCAGAGGCACGGGCGCGCCGAACCACCGGGGCAACGCACCGGCCAGCTCCTCCTGCTCCTCGCCGGCCCAGGCCACATGACCGTCCGGGCGCAGCAGGACGGCGGGTACGTCCAGCTCCTCCGCCACGTCGACCACCCGGTCGACCCGGTCCTCCCAGCCGGCCACCGACAGCCGGCCGGTCCGGTCGAGCAGCAGGCCGCGGCCCCCGCGCATCAGCTCGTAGAGGCGGCCCCGCCCCAACCGCACGTCCCGCAGCCGCCGGCCGAGCAGCTCGTGGCCCTCGCCCAGGTCGTAGCGGACGTCGACCGCGGTGATCATCCCGGTCACGTACGCGTTCACCTCGTCGAAGTCCATCAGCTTCGCCAGCAGCTCCCGCAGCGCGGTCGCCCCCGGGTCGGTCCCCAGCAGCGTGATCTGCGCGCGGGTGTTGTCCAGTACGCGGGCGCCCACCGGGTGCCGTTCGGCGTGGTAGCTGTCCAACAGCCCTTCCGGCGCCCAGCCGTCGACCTCGGCGGCCAGTTTCCAGCCGAGGTTGAACGCGTCCTGCACACCGAGGTTGAGCCCCTGGCCGCCGGTCGGCGGGTGAATGTGCGCCGCGTCGCCGGCCAGCAGCACCCGGCCCACCCGGTAGCGCTCGGCCTGCCGGCTCGCGTCGCCGAACCGGGAGAGCCAACGCGGCGAGTGGACGCCGAAGTCGGTGCCCGCGAGCGCCCGCAGCCGCTCCTTGAACTCCTCCAGGGTCGGCGCGGCCGCCCGGTCGTCGGACACCCCGTCGGCGGGCACGATGACGCGGTGCGTCCCGTCCCCGTTGGGGATGGTGCCGAACCGCAGCTGGGTCCTGCGGACCTCCGCCACGACGGCGGCGACCACCTCGGGGTCCTCGGCGATCTCCATGTCGCCGAGCAGCGTCTCGACCTTGGCCGGCTCGCCGGGGAAGGCGACGCCCAGCTGCTTGCGCACCACGCTGCGGCCGCCGTCGCACCCGACGAGGTAGCGCGAGCGCAGCCGCGTCCCGTCCGCCAGCCCGGCCGTCACCGCCTGCCTGTCCTGGCTCACCCCGACCACCTCCTGCCCGCGCCGGATCTCGGCGCCGAGCTCGACGGCCCGCTCCCGCAGCAGCCGCTCGGTGACCGGCTGGAGGGTGGAGAGGCCGTAGGGGTGTGCCGTGTCCAGCCGCTTTGGCCATGGCTTCTGGATGCCCCCGAAGAACCCTCCGACCTGGAACTTCTCGCTCACCGCGAGGAACCGGTCCAGCAGTCCGCGCTGGTCCATCACCTCGACGCTCCGCACGTGCAGGCCGCGCCCCCGGGTCTCCCGGGTCGGCTCGGCCAGCTTCTCCAGCACGACGGTCCGCACCCCGGCCAGTCGCAGTTCGCAGGCCAGCATCAAGCCGGTCGGCCCGCCACCGACCACGATCACGTCGATCATCACCGTTCCACCCTTGTCGACGTCGCATTGCCGGAACCCGGCGCTTCCGGCCTTCGGACAGGCCCGGAATCCGGCTCCGGCCGTCGATTCTGCGGCATATGGGGGGTCTTGCGGCAAGACCCCCCATGCGCTATAAGTTGAGAGTGGCAAGGAGTGGGTTCGCCTCCTGCCCCTGGTCCCGCCCGCTGACCGCGTCGCCGGCGGTAGCGCCCTGATCCCGCCGCTCGAAGGCCTGGCTCCTCGCGGCTCGCCCATCCGGTACCGCCCGCCTCTCGTACCGACCACCCATCGTGAGCCTTGCACGCCCCGGGTGAGACGAGAATGTCTCAATTGGGTTATGGTCGTCTCATGACTCTCGACCGTGAGCAGGTGCTGCGCAGCGCCGCCGCCCTGCTGACCCACAAATCGACCGCCACCATGGACGAGGTCGCCAGAGCGGCGGGTATCGGCCGCGCCACCCTTCACCGCCACTTCGCCGGACGTGACGCGCTGGTGAAGGCGCTGGAGGATCTCGGTATCCAGGAGTTCGAGGCGGCCCTGGACGCCGCCCGGCTCGACGAAGGCACCTCCGAGGAGGGGCTGCGCCGCCTGGTCGCGGCCGTCGAGCCCAGCGCCGGGCTGCTCTCGTTCCTCGTCACCGAGAACCAGCTCTTCGAGGGGGACCAGGTCAACGAGGGCTGGAACCGGGCCGACGCCCGGGTCTCCGCCTTCTTCCGCCGCGGTCAGGAACGCGGCGAACTCCGCATCGACCTCACCCCCGCCTGGCTGACCGAGGCCCTCTACGGGCTCATCGGCACCGGGGCCTGGGCCGTCCAGGTGGGACGGGTCGCCACCCAGGACTTCCAGTACATGATCGTCGAGCTGCTGCTCGGCGGAGCCCGCCGGAGCGTGGAGCAGTGACCAGCATCGCCCCGCACCCGAGGAGCGTGGACGAGGTGCGCCGCCCCGGGCGGTGGATCGCGCTCGCCGTGCTGGTCCTCGCCGTGCTGCTGGTGGCCGTCGACGCCACCGTCCTCGGCCTCGCCACCCCCTTCCTCAGCGAGGATCTCGCTCCCACCGGCAACCAGCTGCTCTGGATCGGTGACGTCTACTCCTTCGTCATCGCCGGTCTGCTCGTCTCGATGGGCAGCCTCGGCGACCGCATCGGCCGCAAGAAGCTGCTGCTGGTCGGTGCCGTGGCCTTCGGCGCGGTCTCCGTGCTCAACGCGTACGCGACCACGCCCGAGATGATGATCGTGGCCCGCGCGCTGCTCGGTGTCGCGGGCGCCACCCTGATGCCGTCCACCCTCGCCCTGATCCGCAACCTCTTCCACGACCCGCGCGAGCGCAGCCTCGCCATCGGCATCTGGGGTGCGATGGCCTCGGCGGGCGCGGCGGTCGGGCCGGTCGTCGGCGGGTTCCTGCTCGAACACTTCTGGTGGGGTTCGGTCTTCCTGATCAACCTGCCCGTGATGGCCGTCCTGGTCGTCGTCGGCGTCAAGCTGATCCCGGAGTCCAGGAACCCGGCGCCCGGCCCGTGGGACATGCTCAGCGTCGGGCTCTCCCTGGTCGGCATGATCGGCGTCGTGTACGCCATCAAGGAGACGGCCTCGCACGGGCCGGGCTGGGGGCCCGGCGCGGCGGCCGGGCTCGGCGCCGCCGCGCTGACCTGGTTCGTCCGCAGACAACTCCGCCTGCCCGCACCCCTGCTGGACATGAGGCTCTTCCACCACCGGGGCTTCTCCGGTGCGGTCCTCGCCGACCTGCTGACCATCCTCGGACTGTCGGGTCTGGTCTTCTTCCTCTCCCAGTTCCTCCAACTGGTCCAGGGCCGGGGGCCGCTGGAGGCGGGCCTGGCCGAACTGCCCGCCGCCGTCGGCGCGGTGACCGCCGGTCTGCTGGCCGGATTCGCCGCCCGCCGGTTCTCGGTGCGCTCGGTCGTGGCGGGCGGACTCGGCGCGGTCGGGCTGGCGCTGGGCGCGGTGACCCTGCTCGACCAGCACACCGGCTACCCGCTGCTCGGCTCCACGCTGCTGGTCGTCGGTGTCGGCGCCGGGTTCTCCTTCACCGTCACCGCCGACGTCATCCTCTCCAGCGTCCCGAAGGAGCAGGCCGGTTCCGCGTCCGCCGTCTCGGAGACGGCGTACGAACTCGGGGCGGCCCTCGGCATCGCCCTGCTCGGCTCCATCGTCACGGGTGTCTACCGGGGCTTCCCGACCCCGGCCGGCATCCCCGCCGATGTCGAATCGGCGGCCCACGAGTCGCTCGGCGGAGCCGTCGAGGCGGCCTCCGCGCTGCCCGCCGCCCAGGCGGGCCCGCTGGTCTCGGCGGCCCAGGAGGCGTTCGTCGACGGGATGCGGTCCGCCGCAGGCATCGGCTCGGTGGTCCTCCTGGCGGCGGCCGTCGCCGCCTGGTTCCTGCTGCGGGGCCAGAAGCTGGAGGACGAGATCGACCACCCGTAGTCCGTGTACGCGGAAGGGCCCGCACCCTGAGAGACGCGGGGTGCGGGCCCTTCCACGGAGAAGGCTCTACGAGATCAGGCGGCCTTGGCCTTGGTCGCGTACATGTCCACGTACTCCTGGCCGGAGAGCCGCATCACCTCGGACATCACCGAGTCGGTCACCGCCCGCAGCACATAGCGGTCACGGTCCATGCCCTCGTAGCGGGAGAACTCCATCGGCTCGCCGAAGCGCACCGTGACCTTGCCCGGCCGGGGCAGCCCGGCGCCGCCCGGCTGGAGCTTGTCGGTGCCGATCATGGCGAACGGGATCACCGGGGCGCCCGTCATCAGCGTCAGCCGCGCGATCCCCGTACGGCCCCGGTAGAGCCGGCCGTCGGGGGAGCGGGTGCCCTCCGGGTAGATCGCGAAGGCCTGGCCCTCCTCCAGCACCCGGCGCCCGGTCATCAGCGCCGCGACCCCGCCCCGGCCGCCGTCCCGGTCCACCGGGATCATGCCGCAGCCGGTGAAGAACCAGGCCATCAGCCGGCCCTTGAACCCCTTGCCGGTCACGTACTCGTCCTTGCCGATGTAGTACACCGGCCGGTCGACGCAGATCGGCATGATCATCGAGTCGATGAACGTGAGGTGGTTGCCCGCGAGGATCACCGGCCCGGTCCCGGGAATGTTCTCCGCGCCCTCCACCTGTGGGCGGAACAGCAGGCGCAGGATCGGTCCGAGCACTGCCTTGATGACCGTGAGACGGGACAACGGTTCCTCCGGTGTCGTGGCCGGGCCGGCCGGGGACGGGTGAGGTGGTGCGGGGGTGCCGAGGTGGTGCGGGGTGATGTCCGGTGGTACGAGGGGGTGTCCGGCGGTGACCGGCGGTGCGCGGTGTCGGACTGCGCAGGTGAGGACGATACTCGTGGGTATGCACTGATCGCACATCGGGTTCACGCAGTGGATGGGCGGTGTTGACGGGTGTTCGCGCCACGTTCGTCTCCGGTCCGCCCCGCCGACCGCCCGGCTGCCTACGATCGGGCCTCGCCCCGCAGAACCCGGACATCATCCAGCGAGGAGCATTCATGACGGAGCGTGTGACCGGCACCCCCGGCCGGCGGGCCCTTCTGGGCGCCGCCGTTCTCGGTACGGCGGCCCTGGGCCTCAGCGGCACGGCACAGGCCGCCGAGCGGGGACGCGGCGGTCCGGGCGGCGGCCACGGCTCGCTACGGGACCTGCCCGTACCGACGGTGATCGGCCACCGCGGCGCCAGCGGCTACCGCCCCGAGCACACCCTCGGCTCCTACCAGCTGGCGCTCGACCTGGGCGCGCACATCGTCGAGCAGGACCTCGTGCCCACCAAGGACGGCCACCTGGTCTGCCGCCACGAGAACGACATCACCGGCACCACGGACGTCGCCGACCACCCCGAGTTCGCGGGCCGCAGGACCACCAAGAGGATCGACGGCGTCTCCTACACCGGCTGGTTCACCGAGGACTTCACCCTCGCCGAACTCAAGACCCTGCGGGCCACGGAGCGCATCCCCGGCAACCGCCCCGACAACACCCTCTACGACGGCCGCTGGACGATCCCCACCTTCGAGGAGGTCCTGCGCTGGGCCGAGAAGGAGGGCCGCAGGCGCGGTGAGCCCGTCCGGCTGTACGTGGAGACCAAGCACCCCACCTACTTCCGGAGCCTGGGCCTGGGCCTGGAGGAGCCCCTCGCCCGGCTGCTGCGCCGCCACGGCCGGGACCGCGGGAACTCCCCGCTCATCCTCCAGTCCTTCGAGCCCAGCTCGATCCAGCGCCTCGCCCGGCTGGTCGACACCCCGCGCGTGGTCCTGCTGTCCGGCCCGAAGGAGCGCCCCTGGGACTTCGTCGAGTCCGGCGACCCGCGCACCGTGGCCGACCTCGTCAAGCCCGCCGGGCTGAAGTGGATCGCCTCCTTCGCCCAGGGCATCGGCCCCACGCTCGACCTGGTCATCCCCAAGGACGCCTCGGGCCGGCTCACCACGCCGACCACGCTGGTGAAGGACGCGCACGCTCGCGGCCTGCTCCTGCACCCGTACACGCTGCGCAACGAGAACAGCTTCCTGCCCGCCGACTTCCGGCGCGGGAGCGACCCCAACGCCTACGGCGACGTCTTCGGCGCCTACGCCGCGTACTTCGCCACCGGTATCGACGGCATCTTCACCGACCACCCGGACACCGCCCTGCTCGCGGCGGCGGACTTCGCAGGGCGCTGAGCCCTTCCCCGTACGGGCCCGGCGGCCCACGCGTCGGCCAC